>JBFYZH010000061.1:0-72063 GCA_041309605.1 Candidatus Krumholzibacteriota bacterium | reverse complement strand
AAGAATCGTCTGTGTTCAGGGAACACGGGGGCTCTGGTGGCGGCGCCGTCAAAACCCACCACGCCTCTCGCGCCGGCGCGAGAGGCTATCTGTAAAGGGCCTTTACCGCGCCCCACGTCATCGGGTCGTTCGATACATCCGCTCTTTCCACGACGAACTCCGCATATATGTCTATCGGAGGGTGCAGATACGGAGGATCATTGCATGGAATTCTCTCCGGCGGAGACTGGCGCATCGGTGCGCTGTTGAGCCCGCTGGTGCGATCGAGAGCGAGAGGCCTGACGCGCACGAGATACGTTCCGACCGAGAACGCGGTCGTCGATCCGGAGGCGAACGAGACATAGTCGTCGTCCCAGTCGACTTCCAGCAATCCCGTCTGATCGAGATTGCCGTTCGTTGTGCCCACCGACATTGAGCGAGGCAGGTTCAAGTTGAACTCGAGCTCGGGCCAGCAATCCGGCCAGGCCCAGCAATCCTCTGTGCCAGCGTAGGTATAGTTGATCGTCCAGAGGAGCGTGTTTATCTTCAGGATATACGTGCCGGGAACGAGGTCAAGGGCGCCTGTGTAGGTTTGAAGATCCACGATGTCGCCCGGGTAACCAAGGGATCCAAAGGGCGCCCCCTCGGGGGCGGGGTTCACCGGACCGGGGAACTGCCCCGAATACCCACCCACGGTGTAGCTGACGGTCTCGGCGGCAGCCGGAGAAACCAGGGTCAATCCAAGGATAGCAGCGGCCGCAATGATTGTTGCAAGTGCAGTTTTCATGGAATCATTTCCCCCTATAGCCCGTGTCCTGTGTTCCTGCCGGCTCTCGCGCATCGAGATAATATGCGCATTCGCTCAGAGCAGATCGGGTCCCATTATACACCAATTTTCCGCGAGATTCAAGGATGCTCTCGTAGGAGCTCTCGCAGGGACAGGGACTGAGTGAGTTGGAATGCGCACACAGGGAACCTTAAAAAGGCTCCCTTATCTCCACTGTCGACGGGTCAGTGAACGACGGTGGGCTTGCCCCCCGCGAAGTAGAGGCCCCGGGTTCCCTCCGGAAGCCGCGTGATGAACTTTTTGATGGCCTCGACGTGGCCGCCGTGATGGACGGGCACGGCGAGGCTCGCTTTGCTCAGCTCGGCCATTCTGACCGCCTGATCGACGTTCCCGCCGCATCCCCAGAGCAGCGGGAAGATGACGTCGGCTTTGAGCTCCGCGGTCTCGGGCATCGGCCCTGAATCGCCGGTAACGTAGTAGGCGGCTCCGTTGATCTTCAGCACATATCCGACCCAACCGCCTGACTTCGGATGCGACATGTTATCGGTGAAATACGCCGGAACCGCGAGGAATCGCACTCCGGCCATATCATATTCGTTTCCGGGGGCGACGGCTTTCATCCGGTCTATCCCGTTTTCCTTCGCGGCGAGGCAGACTTCCTCCGGACCCCTGTGCCCGCAAGGCCGCCGGCGCGATGACCAGACCCAGCACCGAGGCTGCAAGCAGCGCTTGTTTCATGGAACGATACATGGAATCCTCCCTTCCTGGAAGTCAATGAGACATCCGGCGCTATATTAAAAAATACGCATGTTAAATATTAAACATCATGGCGGTAGCATCAACGGAAAATCCGGCGATCTTATGGCGGCAAACCGCAATCCGGTCGACAGCCTGCGCTGCGGATAAATGGATTATTCCCCGGACTCCGACGGATCCCGCCTGCCTTCGCCCGCAGGCGGCCCGGACCGGTCCCGGTCGAAATGTGGAAGATGATCCGGGATCGGGATGGATATCTCCACGTACCCTCGAAACGCTCCCTCTTTCGACAGCGGAATCTGGTGGATGATCTTTTTGCGCCCGTCCTTGCGGATCGTGTAATGATTGGGTCGATGTGTCTCGAACATCGATGCCAGTTTGGTCCGCGAAGGCTCGGGATGGCAGGACAGGACATCGCTGCCGACCAGCCCGGCACCTCCATCGGCGGCCGCTGCCGGATTCATTACCGTGATTATTCCATCGGCATCCGTGACCGTGATCGCGATTGCGGTATGATCGGTCCAGTTATCGCAGGTCATTGAATATCTCCTGTTTGATTATTGGAAACAGCATGCCGGAATTCTATGTGTATCCGAAGCCTGTGTCAATACTCCGCCGTTCATCCATTGTTGTATGAACGTGATGACAACGATGATGACAGTTTCAAAAGGAACCCGCCCATGGGCAATTCAATTCCATGTCAAGATCCCACGCGCACAACGCCGGGGTAGACGTTGAGCCGCAGGTGGTAGGCCTGCGTGGGGGCGTACATGGGGGATACCAGCAGGGAGTTAGTCGTGATCCCAGAAGACACCTGCCGTGGGCACCAGGTCCACGGTGCGCACGCCGCGATCGAGTTGGGTCAGCTTGCCCGCCACGTCGTAACTTTTAACTAAACGAAGCATCGATTTCTGTCTGGATGGAATTTATGGAAGGGACATCCAAAAAATTGGGAAAAATGAAGAATCGGTCGTCTTATATATTTAAGATGGTTTCCTGGGGGGAGAAAGTACTGCGAATACTGACCGGATTGCTTCTATAAATTGGGATAAGTATATACGGCACGCCTGAAAGGAGGATAAAAGGTTTTTTCAGGGTAATAACATCTCATCAATCCAGGGGGGCTACTAATGTCACGAACAAAAGGGTTCGGAACAAAAATTGTTCTGATTATTTTCATCATTTCCATTATTAGCATCCAATTTGTCGATGTGAATGCCGCAAAGACGGAGGAAGAGGAGCGGATAGCGGCGATCAACAGGATGATCGAAGAAAAGGGATACAACTGGAAGGCGGGGAAGACATCGATGTCCCACATCACGGAAGAGGAATGGAAAGAGCTCTTTCCGCCGTTGCCGGTAGAGCCCGTGGAAATTACCCGGACCCTTCCTGTTATTAAGGCTCCTGCAGGTGCGACATATCCCGCAGTATGGGATTGGAGGGAAATGAATGGGGTCACCCCCGCAAAGAACCAGTATGAACCGCAGCATTGCGGATCATGCTGGTCATTTTCATCAGTCGGCCAACTCGAATCACATATAAGGATATTTGACGGAAGAATAGAGGATCTATCCGAACAGCAGATATTATCCTGTAACACCGGCGGAGGGGATTGCGACGGCGGTAATCCATGGATGGCGTACGAAATCTTCGCCGATCCGGGAGCGGTAACCGAAACATGCATGCCATATCAAGCCCAGGACACCGTTAGTTGCGATCATTACGGATGCGGCATACGTGGAAGAATTTCGGGAACGGCTGTTGTGGGTAACGAGGATATAAATTCGATGAAGGAGGCGCTGCTTACGGGCCCGGTTACGGTATCGCTCTGGGCTACAACAGGGTTTCTGTACTACACCGAAGGATGCTGGACTACCGATGATCTGGGATATGCAGCCAATCATTCGGTTCTTTGCGTCGGATGGGACGACACCCAATGTGACGGGGAGGGGGCATGGATCATAAAGAACAGCTTTGGGGAAGACTGGGGGATGAATGGCTTTGGATATGTTAAGTTCGGCACGCCGGATTTCAACGAAAACGATTATGGCAATCCTACGGCACGCCAGATTTTTTATGTAGAGGATTCCGGATCGAATCTCCATGTGAAGAAGCCGGATGGCAAGGAGGCATGGGCCATTGGATCGGCGCATATGATTGAGTGGCACAGCTACGACAGCGCCGACCATTTTGAAATCGGCTATTTTATCGGCGAAGAGTATACGCTGATAGACGAAGATGTCGACGGAAACGCCCGTGAATATGATTGGACGATCCCGAACGACATTTCGACTGAGTGCAAGGTCAGGGTGACCGCTCTCGACGAATATGACGTTGAATTGACATCCGATTCGAGTGACGAGTCTTTCGCGATTCTTGAGCCGGCAGTGGATTGGGAGATCCAGGGACAAACGGTTTGCTCAGCCGGCGGTAATCAGAATCAAAATCAAATCATATCCGATGAGGACGGAAACGCGATCGTTGCCTGGATGGATTTCCGCACTACCGCCAACTACTATGACATTTATGCGCAGAAGATCGATGACGAAGGGAATGTTTTATGGACGAATAACGGGATAGGAGTATGCACCGCTATCCAGGCACAGTCTGGTGTTCGGCTTGTTTCCGATGGAGGTGGAGGTGCGATAATCACATGGGTCGACAAGCGAAACGGCAACTATGACATCTATGCGCAGAAAATGGACACGGACGGTGATCCGATGTGGGTGGCCAACGGAATTGGTGTATGCACTAATAGTTCTTCTCAGACAAAATCGCAGGTTGTTTCAGACGGATCGGGGGGAGCGATTATCGTCTGGCAAGACGCCCGTAACGGCTTGCCTGACATCTTCGCTCAGAGGGTGGGTGCGAATGGAAATCTTCTTTGGGCGGCCGGCGGGATTCCTGTCTGTGATGCCGATGACGAGCAAGTAAATCCAAAAATCGTAACGGATGGTTCGGGAGGAGCGATTGTAGTATGGCAAGATTCCAGGGGCGCGTATAACCTTCTCTATGCACAAAGGGTCGATGGCGACGGGAATCCGCTGTGGACGGCCGGCGGGATTCCTGTCTGTGATGAGAACGGCAGTCGGCAAAGTCTGAATATGATCGCCGATAATTGGGGGGGCGCGATCTTCGGATGGGAAGATTATCAAAATGGTATAAATGAAATATTCGTCCAGAAGATCGCCTCCAACGGTTCGACACTCTGGGGATCGAGCGGAGTTGCCGTCTATTCAGGAGTGCTGAATAATTGTTTACCCGTGCTCACGACCGATGGGGCCGATGGCGCTATCATCGGCTGGTGCGATGAGAATACCGAGTGCGATCCGCGCGCGCCATTCGGGGCATGTGAAAGATCGAATATTTTCTGTCAAAGAGTCGACGCTGATGGATATCCACTTTGGACCAGTGGTGGAATGCCCCTCTGCACGGCGAAAGAAGACCAGGACGGTCTGCAAATAACGTATGACGGCATGGGCGGGGCGCTCTTTGTATGGAAAGACTTTCGCGAAGGAACCAACGATATATATTTACAGAGATTAAATTCCTTCGGTGAAACAGAGTTGTATGAAAATGGAGAACCCATCTGCAGTTGTTCCGGTGAAAAATTATATATTTCAACCGGTAACGATCATGGCGCCAACGTCTATGTTTCGTGGACCGATGCGAGAAATGGTGCACAAGACGTATTCGCTCAAAAAATCACCGGCGACTATTCGACCCTTCCGGGTTGTGACATAACATGGGAGATCGTCAATGCCGGCACAGGAATTCCCACCGGGGGAGACAGTCTGAACGGATGTCCGGCGGGAGATTACCACGCGCTGAGGGTAGATCTCGATTTTGACAGCGGACCGATCGATGCATCTCAGATCACCCTGGGGTCCGATTCCCTATTGATCTTCTGGGGGTCGAATACGGCCGATTCCTCCGCAACCGCGGACAATGGATATCGGACTACGCTTACCCGTTCCTATGTAAGCGCCGGGGGGCCGGTGACGGATATCTGCCCTGCCTTTGATATCCCTGTTCTTTTCGATGGAGTGGAGATAGGCAGGATCGGGAATCTACGTTTAAAGAGTTACGATTACACGATGGACGGATATGTGAACCTGTCGGATTTAGCCTATTTTGGAGATACAAACAATAAAACCAGGGGGGATGCGGGATACAATGACTGGTTCGATTATAATTACGATGAGACGGTAAATTCTCCCGATTTAAACTTGTTATTTCAGCACTATCAACACCATAAACCTCTTTCATCTTCGAGAATGCTGGCGGGTTCCACGCACGAGTCGAAGGTCGATGTCAGGTTCACCCTTCTCCCGGACAGGGATACCGGTAATCCGGACAAAGTACGGGTGAAGGTTTCATTGAGCGGCGCGAACGACATCTCGATGATGGCGCTCGGGATTTCCAATCGGCATCCCTCATTGAAGTACAGGGGATGGACCCCGGCGGCCGGTCTTCCTGTAACGACCGAGGTGGTTCAGATAGGGAATGACGAAACGGACAAGCTCTGTATGATCTCTTTCGCTCTGGGATCGGCCGAAAACGGAGATGCGGAGCTCGGAATCCTCGAATTCTCCTGTTCAGGGGATGCCGATGTGAAAATCGAAGATGACGATCTTCGACTCCTCTTCGGCGAAGTCCTCGATATGGAGGGGAATATCCTGAGGATTCAAGGGATTGATTTCGAAGAGGAGACCCCCGAATTCAGCGACTTCCTGGCGAATAATTATCCCAATCCATTTAATCCGTCGACGATCATAAGATTCTCCATCGCCGGGGATTCACACGTGAATCTTTCGATCTTCGATGTCAACGGTCGCCTGGTTCGCACCCTGGTGGACGAATTCAGGAAGAGCAACTCTTATTCGGTGACGTGGGACGGAAAGAACGAACATGACAAGACGGTTTCGAGCGGAGTCTATTTTTACCGCATCAAGACCGATAAATACTCGAAGTCGAGGAAGCTGATTCTTCTCCGGTAGCATGTTACTTGATAGGAGCGATTAAAGGTGAGAGGAGAGCGGTAACCGCCCTCCTCTCGCTTTAACTGCCGGTTGACACCAGCTGGATCTATATCACCGCAGGAGCACCATTTTGCGAGTCTCCGTGAACGCTCCGGCGTCGAGGCGATAGAAGTACACGCCGCTTGCGACGGTCGAGCCGCGCGTGTCGCGGCCGTCCCAGGTTTCCGCATAGCGCCCGGCCGGCATCGTTTCGTCGATGAGCGAGCGCACGAGATGCCCCGCCGCGTCGTAGACGCGAAGCCTCACAGCCGCCGGCTCCGCCAGCCCGAAGACGATCTTCGTTATCGGGTTGAACGGATTCGGGAAGTTCTGTGAGAGGAAGCTCGCGGCCGGCGCCGCCGGCAGTTCATCCCCCGTGAGGTTGCCCTGCAGGAACGAAGCGTATTCGCTCTCGTTGCCGTTTATATCGAAAGCCGAGATTTTGTAGCAGTACCCGCTGTCCCAGCTCCAGTCTCCGTCGAAGTACCAGGTCTCGTCGAGCTGCCCGACGAGGTTCCCCGCGCCGGGGACAAAGTCGGCTGAGAGTCCGCGGTAGAGGGCGTAGCACGAGAAATCGCCCTCCGCGTTCGGATCCCACGTGAGATAGAGGCCGATCGGCGTGAAGCTCTGTTCCCCCTCGAAGCCGGCGGGCGGGCAGGGAGCGAGATTGTCCACGGACCATCCGCTCGCGGCCTCCGATGTCCAGAACACGCGCGGATCGGTCGTATGCGCCACGACCTGGAAGTAATGAGGATCGCCGCAAGTTGCAGTCGAGTCGAAGAGCGTCGCGACCGGCAATCCGTATCCCTCCATGAAGAGAGCGTCATGCGTGTCGACGAGTTGCCAGTAAATCGTGAGAGCGCCCATCTGCTCGACGCGGATGACGGGAGCGCCCGACGGAAGATCGAATTCCGAAAGAGATGCGATCTCAGAGGCGCCATCTTCGATCGCCGACACCGCCTGAGTCGAATTGATAGAGCGCCAGATCGAGTAATGGGACATCGAGGAATCCATGAAGCGGTCGGCCCGCGCGGCGTCCCACGAGAGGAATACCTGTCCCCCCTGGTCCCCCGGAACGTCCTGGGCAGAGGCGATCTCGGGCGCTAGCCCGCCCGCCCGCCCCGCGCCGTCCACGAGCTGGGCGTAGATATCGTAATATCCGTATCCTCCGTTTCGCCCATCGCGCCACGCGAGGATCGCTCCGCCCGTGCCGTCCGGAACGATCGATGGATAGGTCTGATCGTCGATCGCCGCGGAGACGGTCGTCGGCGCCGATCCCCACGGCAGGGCCCCGGAGACGCTCACCTTCTGGACGAAGAGGTCATAGGTACCCCCTAAGTTAACGATCCACGTGACGATCAATCCGCCCGCGCCGTCGGGACAGCCGTAGAGAATGTTCAACTCGCTGACCCCATCGCCAAGGGTGACGCCTCCTTCCGGCCACAGGCGCGCTCCCGAAGCGTTGAGGTGTTGCGCGTAATAGCCGTTGCCCCCGTCGCGTGTTTCCGCCCAGGCTACGACCGCCCCGCCCGCGCCGTCCGAAGCGATTTGCGAGAGGCCCTGGATATCCTTGTCGTTGGCATAAATACGGACTCCGTTCGCCGTCCACTGCGTCGCTCCCGAAGCGTTCACACGCTGGGCATAGACATTTCCTGTGGTACCGCGCGCGTCGGTCCACGAGATGATTGCCCCCCCCGCGCCGTCCGCTGTTATAGCGGGGCTGTTCTGATCATCGGCCGCCGTGCATACCGCCACGCCATTCGCCGTCCACATCGCGGTTCCGTATCTATCCACCCGCTGAGCGTAGACGTCGTAGCTGGAGGCGCGATTATCCACCCACGCTACGATCGCTCCTCCCGTGCCGTCGGAAACCATCGTGTAGACATACTGGCTGCCGATCGCCGTGCAGATCGGCACGCCGTCGGCCGTCCACAGGGCGGATCCCAAAGCGTTCACCCTCTGCGCGTAGACGTCGTTGCCGGAGGAGCGATTATCCTGCCATATTACGATCATGCCTCCCCCGCCGTCGGGGATGATGCGGGGCGTCGTCTGGTTCCCCGTCGCCGTACAGAGAGCGGCGCCGGCCGCCGCCCATCGGGTGTCACCGATCGAGTTCACGCGCTGCATATAGATATCGTCGTTTCCATCGCGTCCGTCCTGCCAGGCGATGAACGCGCCGCCCGCGCCGTCGGGAATGATCGCGGGATTCCGCTGGTCTTCGGGCACCCAGCTAATGTCGACAGAGCCGCCGCCGCCCCAGGGGAAGTTCCCCGATGCGTCCATCCGCCACGCGTAGAGGTTATAGTCACCGCTGGAATTATCCTCCCACACGACGAATGCTCCACCCATGCCGTCCGAACATATTTCGGGATTTTGCTGGGAGCCGGGCCATGCATAGACCGGAATCCCGTCCGGCACCCACCAGGCGCGGAGCGCCTGCGAGGCCAGGACTATCATGCACGCGGCCAGGGTGAACATCGTTTTCAGAAATCTGCTCATCAGCGCTTCTCCTTCTTTCATTGCACACAGGGCATCGATCCGGTCCGACGGGCGCGATGCCGATTATAAACTATTTCGCGCCGCAGCTCGTTCGTTTGCCTTCATGCAGCGACTGATAATATTTATATTTATCGAATATCAGTTTCAAGTAGCAAAGGAATCCAAACCCCAGGGCGAGACAATTGAACCCGACGTTTTTCAATTCCACTGCGACGTCTTCTTGCATCGCGGGTTTTATCGACTTGATGTTGATGAAATAGATCCCCTGAATAAAAATGTATCCAGCCACGACCAGAAGAAAAATGGCGCTGATTTTTACACTCTTCGGATTTGCAAAATCCCGTATTTCCTTTTTGGACAGTTTTTCGATATTGCTGAAACCCGTGAAACCCAGGAACAATCCGACGAGAAAAATACACAATCCCGTATTGGATAGCGCATAAAGGCCGGGGTGAAGAAATGCCTGAACCATCAAAAACATTGCCCAGACAAAAAAGATCCATCTTGCATGGCTGAGGTAATGAAAAATGTTTATTATTTTCATGCCGGCATTCTATGGGTAATTCGATTCCTTGTCAAGATTCTGAGGAGGAGGTTTAAGAATGAGGCTATGTGCGTCGAGCTCCCGGCTTGACCGGTTGGAGCGACTATTTTCCCGAAAATTCCGGCAGCCGGCGTTGAAATCCAACTTGAAAACGGCGGATTATAGCGGGTCACTAAAGTTATGGACAATACGACTGATTTGTGGCCAAATCAAAACCTTGAAAATCCGGTTCGCGCCGAACCGGGGCAGTTGCGGGAAATCAGCAAGACAGCAGGGAGTATCCTTATGTTTAAAAAATCTCACGCGATTCCGACATCGTTTTTATCGGCATCTATCTTTCTCTTTTTCGTCGGATGCGGAGGCGACGACCCCGCCGAGCCCGATAACACCTCGATTCCGGAATTGACGACGTCCGCTGTCAGCGAGATAACGCAGACGACGGCGGAATGCGGCGGAACGATCACCTCGGATGGCGGGGCGGACGTAACCGCGCGCGGAGTGTGCTGGAGTATCGCCGCGACTCCCACGATAGCCGACGATACCACCGTCACCGGCGCGGGGACGGGCGGTTTTACCAGTTCCATAACCGGCCTGACCGCGGGCACGCCTTACTATGTGAGGGCCTATGCCGTCAATAGCGAGGGCACGGGCTACGGAGAGATCAGATCGTTCGATACGGAATCGCCGGGCGGCGGCGATTCGACCGGCACGGTCACCGACATAGACGGCAACGTCTATCAAACCGTCAAGGTCTGCGGGCAGTGGTGGATGGCGGAGAACCTGAAAGTGACCCGTTACCGCAACGGCGACGACATAGCCAATGTAACCGGCAACGCCGAATGGGAAGATCTTGTTTCAGGGGCATATTGCAGTTATGACAACAATGAGAGCAATGTCGCCGCTTATGGCAGATTATATAACTGGTATGCCGTAGCCGACGCTCGTGACATCGCTCCTGAAGGCTGGCGCGTGCCGACTGACGACGATTGGAAACAATTGGAGATGTGTCTGGGCCTGAGCCAGGAAGAGGCCGATGATACGGGCTGGCGCGGCACTGACGAAGGCGGCCAGTTGAAAGAAACCGGCACAACGTATTGGCAAAGCCCAAACAACGGCGCCACGAATGAAAGCGGTTTCTCGGCGCTGCCCGCCGGATACCGCACTTCCTACGGCTATTTCAGCTCCATGGGTTACCTCGCCAACTTCTGGTCGTCCGTGGAAAGCGATAGCGAACGCGGATGGTACCGCTACTTATTCAACGAATACTCCGGCATATCACGCTACGACTACCCTAAATCGGGCGGGTATTCGGTTCGGTGCGTCCGGGATTAGTTCGACGTATTATTTTAAATAATCGGCGGTCCCTTGAGGATGAGGATGTCGTCGATCCAGACCGTTCCCTTCCCCTCGATCACGAGATTGAGCTTTACGTTGACGGGATTTTCCTTTTTCCCGAGCAGGAACATGATCTCGTAGGTCACCCATTCCGTCGTGCCGGCGGCGGGGCGGTCTTCGCCGCGCGACGACAACTCTTCCCCGTTCTTCAAACCTGCGGACATTTCAAGGTAGGCTTTTCCCGCAAGCTTCTTCGTGCGGAGCATCGCGCGATAGACGAGTTTTGCGTTCTCGAGGTCGATGTCGCCGAGCTCGAACAGTCGCACGGTCCTCGGTTCCGTGGCCGTGATCTTCATGGACGCTGCGCCGTCGCTCGAAACGGTGCTGTCGACCTCGACGCCGGACCGGTCGAGAATCCCGTCCATCGAGTCGAGTTTAAAATGCGTTATCTCATCGACGCGTTTCGTAGTCCGCGAGCAGGAGCAGAGGGTCAAAAGGACCGCTGCGGCGCAGGCAAGAGCCGCGATCAGAGCGAACCGTTTCGTCATTGAATCCTCCAAAGAGTGAATATCAGCCGTCCGGTCTCCGGCAAAGCGAAATTCGCCGGATACCTTTTCATTCTCCGGCGCCTGCGGGGCGCGGGATAATCGTGAATTGTATCCGGTGCGCGCCATTGCATCAACAGGAACCTGTGATTTGTATGCCCATCCGTGACATGGCCGTGCTCTCCAGCGCCTGCCGGGCGCCGTCGATTGTCATGCATTTATTTGTTTATTCGGTGACCATGGCGTACTATAGTGTGCACTGCCGGGCAGGGGGGTGGTCATGCAGAACACTGAAATAATCGCCGCGACCTTTTTTGCTTACCTGGCGGTGATGCTTGCCATCGGGATCTACGCGTATCGCCGCACCGGCAGCCTGTCGGACTATCTGCTGGGAGGCAGGAAGCTCGGCAGCTTCACAGCGGCTCTTAGCGCCGGCGCTTCGGACATGAGCGGATGGCTGCTCCTCGGGTTGCCGGGCTTCGCATACGCCGGCGGGTTTGAAGCCTGCTGGATAGCGCTGGGGCTTTTCGCCGGGACCTATTTAAACTGGAAATTAGTCGCCGTGAGGCTGCGGGTATACACCGCAGCGCTGGGCGATTCGATAACGCTGTCCGAATATCTCGAGAACCGGTTCGAAGATCGGAGCCGGGTCCTTCGCATCGTTACGGCATTTTTCATCCTGACATTCTTTCTTTTCTATACGAGCTCCGGGCTTGTCGCGGGAGGGAAACTGTTCGAAAGCGTATTCGGCCTGTCCTATATCCATGCGGTGCTTGTCGGTGGGCTGACGGTCATCGTCTACACCTTCCTGGGAGGGTTCATGGCTGTTTGCTGGACCGATTGCGTTCAGGGCCTGCTCATGTCCCTGGCCCTCGTGCTGGTGCCGGTAATCGCCATCGCGAGCCAGGGAGGGTGGGGGCACGTGACCGATGCGATGCGGGCGGTGAATCCCTCGATGCTCAATCCGTTCGCGGCGAGCGGAGGGCTGCTGTCGATCGTCTCGCTGACGGCCTGGGGGCTCGGCTACTTCGGCCAGCCGCATATCCTTGTCCGCTTCATGGCGATCAATTCGCCCGACGGCATCCCGCGCGCGAGGACGATAGCCATGTGGTGGGTTTTTCTCGGCATGGCGGGGGCGCTCCTTGTCGGCTTCGCCGGGGTCGGCGCGCTCGAAACGCCCCTGGCCGGAGCGGACACCGAGAAGGTCTTCATCCTGCTGGTGCAATCGCTCCTTCATCCCGTGCCTGCGGGGATATGTCTCGCGGCGATCCTTGCCGCGATAATGAGCACGGCGGATTCGCAGCTTCTGGTCGCATCCTCGGCATTGACCGAAGATTTTTACAAGCCTTTCATAAGAAAACGGGCTTCCCAGAGAGAGCTGGTCTGGGTGGGAAGATTGACGGTGGTGTTGATATCCGCCGTCGCCTTTGCGCTTGCGATGAATCCCGAAAACAAGGTTCTCGATCTCGTGGCGTTCGCCTGGGCGGGATTCGGCGCCGCGTTCGGCCCTACGATTCTAATGTCCCTGTTCTGGAAGAGAATGACCAGGGCGGGGGCATTCGCCGGAATTATCACGGGCGGGGTGACCGTTTTTATCTGGGGCAAACTGCTGGAGGGAGGCCTGTTCGACCTCTATGAAATAGTTCCCGGTTTCATACTGTCAATCGCGGCGATCGTGGCGGCGAGTCTTCTGAGCAGGCCTCCGGGCAACACGGAAAAGCTTCAGAGGACCCGTTTCTGAGCCAGATGTGTCGCGAGCGGCCTTTCGAAAGAAACCGGCCGAAGAAACCATTTGACGGGGATTGGAAATTCAAATACAAAATAGGGAAGGGCGCGGCGGGCGCCGGCTCGGGTTGCTTTCACCTCATTCATTCAAGGAAGGCGTCGTATGTCCAGGATAAAAAAGGCGGATTTCGAAAGAGCCGTCAAGGTCGGCCGTCCTCCGAACGTCGCGAGGCTTTTTCCCAATTCGAAGGCGCTTCTCGTCAGCGGGAAATTCATCGACAGGGCCATGCTCGAAAAAGGCGGGGCCATGACGATCGCGGCGAACGGCAGGAGCCACCTCGTGATAGAGGGTGCTCTGCGCGCCGCACAACGGGCGAACGCCGCCGTGATCGTCGAGATCGCGAAGTCGGAAGGGGGCGCCAAGGCTTATTGCCCGGTGAGCTTGTGGAACATTGCGATGCAGGTTGACTATCTCTGCAACCGTCTCGGCGTCACGGTGCCGGTCGCGGTTCACGCGGACCATTATGGCATCAAGGGGGACAAGGACATCGAAGCGGCGAGAACGGAGATCCCGTCCATCTTCGAGGCGGGGATCACCTCGATCGCGATCGACGCGTCGCACCTCAGCGACGACCTGAACCTGCTCGCGAGCCTCGAGCTCAATCCGTACGTGCCGAAGTGGGCCGGCCTCGAAACCGAGGTGGGGGAGATCAAGGGGAAGGAAGGGCTCTCGACGGCGGCGGAGGCCCGGTTTCTAGTGAGGGGACTTAACGCGCACGGCATCTTCCCCGACTGGATCGCGCTCAACAACGGGACGACCCACGGCATCGAGGCGAGCGATTCGGGGATACAGATCGAACTCACCGCGGCGATCCACGAAGCGATAAAGGATTACAGGGTGTCGGGCGCGCAACACGGCACCTCAGGCAACAGCTCGGAACGGCTGCGAGCGATAGCGGCGAAAACCAAAACAACCAAGGCGAACGTGGCGACCGCGCTGCAGATGGTGTCCTGGGGCGTTGAGGTCAACGACTACGGCAACGCGATCCTCGACGGCGACGGGAACTTCATCAAGGTTAAGGATCAGGGCGTGACCGACCGGTTGTGGGAGGAGATGACCGTTTACGCCCGGGAAAAGAATCTTAAAGGCGGCGACTTCAAGAAACTCAACCTTCCCTTCGAGAACAGGATCATGGGACAGCCGCTGGAGGTCAGGGAGAGGATGGCCGGGGCGGTGGAGGAATTCGTCCATCGCCTGCTGGTCACGGTTTTCAACGCCGGGGACACCGCCCAGCTCGCGATTGAGGCGATACTCGAGGCGGGATCGCACGATCCGGGTCCCAAGGCTTCGCGGATGGAGGAGCCGTCCGAATGGACCAGGGAGAAGATCGTCGAACGGGCGAAGTCGCTGTCCGCCGACAAGGGCGCCGGGGGGAACTTCGAGGATTGACGCGGTGCGAGCTTTGCCGTTTTGAATGCAACATGCGCTTTTAGGGCGACATTAATTATAAATAGGTGGTTTTGCCGGGACCGGCTCGGCCGGGTTCGGATATTTCACGAAGGGTTCAACCGCCAGGAGGGGAGAACACGCCATGAAAAGTTCCCGATATTCCAGGCAACGCCCGCTGGCGTTCGAAGACGCAAAATATTACTGGAATATTCAACGTGTTCCGGGAACGCTGCCGGACGGCATGACCCGCCATCCGGGCCTTGCCAGCGCCATCTTTGTCGTTCACGGCATCGGCAAGCAGTGCTGCACGGAAACCGCGGCGCAGCTTCGAGCCGGTTTCGAGGACGCTCTCGAGGACATCGCCGCCTGGCAAAAGAAGCATCCCGATCAGGCCGGCGACAATTCTCGGGCAGTGCGCGAAATGCCGCCCCCGTTCATCTTCGACGGATATTGGGCCGACTACGACGATATCCGGGCGACATTTCCGGAGGACTGGGAACGCTTCAACGAGCGCGAGAGGAAATTTTTCGACAATCTGTGGAAGCACCGCGTCGTTTCGGGCGCCAGGACGATTCGCTGGTTGCTGGGCCGGCAACTGCGCCTGCTCAATCCCATGGTGATGCGCGAGGTGAGCCCGTTCGCCTGGCTTCTCTATTGGCCCTTCCAGATCGTATCGTGCGTCGCGCTGTTGTTCGCGTGGGTTCGCCACCGGGAAGCGATAACCGGCTACCTCAACGACGTGCGCCTGTACATCGACCCGCAGGGCGTGGTGGAACGCGCCATCGTGCAGCGCATCGACGAGCGCATAGAGGAACAGTTCCTGCGCATGATCGGGCTCGACCGGGAATTCCGACATCTTGTTTCGGGCGAGTTGCTCGAAGCGGGGGGGGAGCGCCTTTCCTTCGAACGCGTGGTGTGGGTGGCTCACAGCCTCGGAACGGTCATCAGCTACAACGTGCTTTCGGCCCTCTTTCACAAGGCGGCCGAGCTTGAAAGCTCCGGCGACGACGAGCAAAAGGAGGGCGTTGCGCTGCTGCGAAGATCGTTGTGCCGATTCGTAACATTGGGAAGCCCGCTCGATAAAATCGCTTTTCTCTTTAAGGAAAATTCGCTGCGGCCATGGCCCGGCGCGTCGCGCCGGGCGCTGCTCGACTCCGGTGAGACCCTCGCGGACGGCGGAAATGACGGGAAAGATCCCGGCAGGAAGCCGGAGGAGACGGAATGGTGGATCAACTTTTACCATGTCTTTGACCCGGTTTCCGGCGCTCTTGAAAATCCATTCATCTGCGGCGACGAGCCTCCTTCGAATATTCACATCGGTTCGGGTTTTATTCCCGGTTATGCGCATGTCGCTTATTGGATCGATCGTACTACTCTGCGTTTCATACTTGGACGAACCTACGGCGCCGGTTACCTGAAGGATCGGGAATACCGTCCGAGGTCGAGCACGGAACTTACAATTCTGGCTGGAATTGGATATATCACATGGGTCATCGTTCTTGTCGGCGGCGTCGCCGCATTCATTCTATGGGCGCCGGATATTTTACGCGCGGCGTGGAATAAGGCGCTCGAGTGGATTACCGGTTAGCCGCAGCGATCAGCCGGAATAAACTAAACAGAGACACGAGCCGGTCTTTCTGGTATTTTGGACCGCGGAGGGTCGGATGCAGACGAACACCGTATCGTTGAAACGCGATCTGGGGCTTGCCGCAGCGACAGCCATAGTGGTCGGCAACACCATCGGCTCGGGGATCTTCATGGCGCCGCAGGCCCTGGCCGCCGTCGCGAACCCGGGCGCCGCGATGACCGCGTGGATCATCACCGCCGCCGGCTCGTTCCTTCTGGCGATCTGCTTTGCCAACATGGGGGCGGCATACCCGGCGACAGGCGGCCCCATCGTTTTCACGCGCAAGGCCTTCGGCGAATTTCCCGCCTTCCAGGTGGCGTGGATCTACTGGATAGGGAGCTGGGTCGGCAACGCGACCATCATCACAGGTTTCGTGAGCTATTCCACCTACTTTTTCCCGGTGTTCGGCGAGAACAGGCTCCTGGCCTTCCTCCTATCCTCGATCGTTCTGTGGGTCTTCACCGTTATCAACATTCTCGGCGTCCGGAAGGCGGGGAACCTCGGAATCGTCACCACGACATTGAAGATCGTTCCGCTTCTGGCCTTCGTCGTCATCGCCGCGTTCTTCTTCGAGCCGGCCAATCTCGCGACCGTCTCGAAACCGGAGCTTGTGGGCTTCACGGGCCTGCCCGCCGCCATCGCCATCACACTGTGGGCTTTTGTCGGGCTGGAATGCGCGACCGTCCCGGCCGGCGAGATACGCGATCCGTCGCGGAACATCCGGCGCAGCACCATCTACGGCATCCTTTTCACCGCGGTGATATACCTGGCGGTCAGTTTCATGGCGATGGGCGGCATGAAGCAGGCCGACCTGGCCGTCTCGCCTTCGCCTCTTGCCGACATCATCACGAAGGTCAGCGGCCTTTCGTGGGGCGGCCCCTTCATCGCGCTGGGAGCGATCGTCTCGACCCTCGGAGCCGTTTCCGGCTGGGTGCTGACGACGGCGCGCAGCGCCTTTTCGGCAGGGGAGAGCGGCCTGTTTCCAGCCGTCATGGCGAAGGTCCATCCCCGTACGGCGACCCCCCATGTCGCCCTGATCGTCAGCGCCGTTCTGACCAATCTGCTGCTCATCCTCAACTATGCTCAGAACCTTACATCCGCCTTCAGGATCATGTTGCTTCTGGCCACGCTCGCCTTCCTGCCGGTCTATGCCTTCACCGCCGCCGCGGAGATGCAGCTGCTCGTCAGGCGGTCGCCCGACTTCTGCGTATGGCGCTTCATCAAGGATTCGTTTTTTTCGCTTCTGGCCTTCGCCTACTCCATTTACGCGATATACGGTACCGGAGCGGAGGTGGTGATGTACGGGTTCATCCTGATGCTTCTCGGCATCCCTTTCTATGTCTATGTGAAACGCAGCGCAAGTCCCTGACGATGCGGATTGCGGGCTGA
Organism: Candidatus Krumholzibacteriota bacterium; assembly: GCA_041309605.1. Classification (GTDB taxonomy): domain Bacteria; phylum Krumholzibacteriota; class Krumholzibacteriia; order Krumholzibacteriales; family Krumholzibacteriaceae; genus JALOPX01. The sequence continues at coordinate 54,406 of JBFYZH010000061.1, read as the reverse complement.
CCCGCGAGCCGCGCTTGCCATGCGGCCGACAGATCACAAGATCCCCCATTCAATCACAGCAGCAGCCCTTTGTCCGCCCGGTGCATACAGCTTGACACCGGCGCATCGCTCGGATACGATTTCCCGAAATCGGCGTTCTTCGATCGCTTTCTATTCACATTAGAGTGCGAGGTTTTGTCGTCATGAATCAGGAGAAAAAGTTCGTTCCGTTCGTTCCCGCTGAAACGAAGATGGCGGAGTTCACCCCGCGGGCGGTGCTCCTCGGCGTTCTGATGGCTATATTTATGGGCGCCGCCAACGCGTACCTGGGCCTCAAGGCGGGAATGACGATTGCCGCCACCTACACGACCGCCGTTGTCGGCATGGCCGTCATCAAGGCGATGAAGGGGACCCTGCTCGAGGAGAACGCCGCGAGAACGGTGGGCTCGATAGGAGGGAACGTTGCGACCGGCGCGATCTTCACGCTGCCGGCCTTCTGCATCGCCGGAATCTGGAATCCCTTCTTTTCGCTCGAACATTACATTCTCTCGACGATCATGCTGGTCGTCGCCGGCATACTCGGTATCATGTTCGTGACGATCCTTCGCCGCGTTCTTGTCGAGGACGCCGAGCTTCCCTTTCCCGAATCGATCGCCGCTTCGGAGATTCACAAATCGGGGCAGAGCGGAGCGCAGAGCTCGCGTTTCCTCTTCATGGGCATGGGCGTGGGCGCCCTCTTCAGCGCTCTGGTGGAGTTCAAATTCGTCGCCGAAGGATGGCAGAAGATCGTGATGCTCGCCAGGGGCTCGAAAGGCGTGATGATGCTGCGCGCTCCCGGGATGAGCCCCGCGTACTTCGGAGTCGGCTATATCATCGGCCCGAAACTGGGCGCGATCAACTTCAGCGGCGGCGTGCTGGCGTGGGGCCTTCTGACGCCGATGATCGCCTTCTTCATCCACCGCGGCGACCCGGGCGCCGTGACCGACTGGACCTACGAGCTCACCGCGGTATGGAAAAACTATGTCCGATACATAGCGATCGGAGGGATGCTCGTCGGCGCCTTCTACACGCTCTACAAGATGCGCAACAGTCTCTTCACGGGGATCACACGCTCGTTCTCCTATATGAAAAAGTCCGCCGTGGACGACGCAGCGATATCGCGAACCGACAAGGACATCAACATCCGCTGGTCCCTTCTCGCGATCGGTGTCATCGCGGTGATCATGCTGTTCATATTCAACTATTTCACGCAGAGCATCGGTCCGGCGGCGGTCGCGGCCGTCGTGATGCTCTTTCTCGGTTTCGTTTTTGCAGCCGTCTCCGGGTATCTTGTCGGCATCATCGGGGTGAGCAACAACCCGACGAGCGGGCTCACCGTGTCGGTGCTGATCGTGGTTGCCCTTTTGATGGTCGGGCTGGGTATGAAGGGGGCCGCCGCCGTGGCGGCGGTTCTCGGAGTCGCGGCATTCACCTGCACGAGCGTCTCGGTCGCCGGCGAAATGATGCAGGACCTCAAAGCCGGCCACATCCTCGGATGCACGCCGTGGCGGATGCAGGTCGGCGATATCTTCGGTGTGGCCGCGGCGGCGCTCGTCATGTTTCTCGTTATTTCCCTTCTTCATCTTGCCGACGTAAAGAAGGTTGTAGGAAACGAGATCGAGAGGCTCGAAAAGAGCGGAGTCTCCCTGGTCGAATACAAGGGGCAGGATCCGGCTCTGGCCGGGACGACATATACGCTCGACCAAATCAGACGGGCCGCTCCCGAGCGGCAGAACGATATTCTCGGCACCAACGCCGGGTTCGGAGGCGAGGAACTTCCTGCGCCCCAGGCGAGCCTGATGGCAGTGGTCGCGAACAGCATCGTCCAAAAGAAGACTGAATTTATCCTGATAATAGCGGGGATGCTGATGGGGTGCGCATTCATCATGATGCAGGTGAAGAGCCCGATGCTGATAAGCGTCGGAATGTACCTGCCGATCGAAACGTCGTTCGCTATCTTCGTCGGCGGCCTGATGAAGGCGCTGCTGGAACGGTTCGCCGAAAAGCGAAAGATGGAAAAGGACGCGAAGGACAGGATGGGAAACGTCGGCGTACTGATCTCGTCGGGCCTGATCGCGGGGGAGGCGCTTCTCGGTCTTCTCTTCGCGGGGCTCGCTTTTGCCGAGATCGAGCTGTTTCAGATGTTCGAGAACCCTTCGTACCTGCTGAGCCTCGTGTGCATAGGCATCATCGGGTTCCTGCTTATACGTTCGCCGCTGAGGAATGTGAAGTAGGTGTATAATTGATTGGGTTGTATGTGGTTGCGATGCGGAAAGGCTGTTATTGCTGACCGATCGTCCTTGTGATTATTTTAGTATAACAGTATATCCTAAAATAACGGACATTCTTATTTCAGGTTCCTGGGATGCTGAAGCTTGCCGCGCAGAAACGAAACTACCTGTTCAACTACGCCGGTTACGTGGAGATCATGAACCAGGGTACGGAACTGCCGGAGTAACGGACATTGGATGAATGCAGGAAAGAACGACTCGTTAAACTGGGTCCGGATGCTCTGGCCGATGCCCTTCTGAAGCTGGCCGATCATGATGAATCAGCCGGCGATCTTGTGGAACGCATGACCGCAACCCCTACGGAGAATAATAAACGGTTCAAAGCCAAGCTGGCCGGCCTCAAACGCTCGAGACGTTTCGTCGGCTGGAACGGGGCCGCGGAATTATCCCGTCAATTGGAAACCCTGCTCGATGATCTCAAGGCCGGTGTGAGCGATCCCGGAACCGGGGCCGAACTGGTTGCATCCTTCTTTAAGAGTGACGAATCGGTATTCAACCGCTGTGACGATTCCAGCGGGCTGATCGGCGATGTGTACCGTCTGTTCGCAAAGGATCTGTTCATTGAGTATGCCTCACGATGCGACGACAAGGAATGGCTGGCGGAACTGGTGTTTGAATTAAGCTTGAAGGACGATTACGGTGTGAGGGATGTGCTAATCGGTCACGCCTCGGATTTTCTGCCCGAACCTGTCATCCGGGACGTGATTTCCCGCTTTCAGAAAATAATAGGAGTGGAAATAGACGAATACAGAAAGAAGCACCTGATGCTCCTCGTCGAATCCCTCGCCCGGCAGGTTAAGGACGCCCCTCTGTTCGAAAAGACCAGGATAGCCAACTGGGGAGATCCGGGGGTGGCGTCATGCATCGATATAGCCAGGGTTTACCTGGAAAGCGGCGATATCGCGACCGCTTTGGCATGGCTCGACAAACTCCGGGGGGAAGCACACTTTCGCGAGAACGAACAGGATGAATTATTGCTCGACATCTACGGCAGGCTTGGCGACAGGGTAAAACAATCCGAGGTTGCCTGGAGAATTTTCAGAAGATGCCGCCGCGTCGATTCACTTGAAGAACTTCTGGCAGTCATAGGCGGTGACGGGCGGTCAGCCGTGATCGATGGTGAAGTATCGTTGATTCTTGGCGAAAAGACGTTGTCAGTCACAGATGCCGCTTTCCTGATCGATGCGGGACGAATGGACGACGCAGAAAGATACCTTATCGACCGCGTCGATCGACTTGACGGCGATATGTATGGGAGCTTTCTACCACTGGCGGAATCCATGGAATCAAATGGCCGGATTCTTGCCGCGACGATGATCTACCGTGCCCTGCTGGACTCCATTCTGCGGAGGGCTCAAACAAAAACGTATTTTTACGGAGTTCGTTACCTGAAAAAAATCGAAAAACTGGCAATATCGATTTCGGACTGGCGCGGCATGGAGAATCATGACGCTTACTCGGAACGTATCAGGCTCAAACATGGTCGAAAAAGCAGTTTTTGGTCCAAGTATGAAAAGAAGTGAGTAAAAACGATACAAATTTGCGCTCCCCGATAATCTGTTGTTGTCATAGCTCGTGTCACAGTAGTGTCATAGCGTGATTGTCACGAGTTTTGTCGCAAGTTTGTCGCAAAGGTTGTTGCGAGATTGCTGGGAAATCCCTGGAATTCAAAAAAGAATTGATATTGTTCAATTGTTGCAGCGGTAATTCTGTTTTCTTATCCTGATAATCGGCAGGTCGGATTGGACACCTATCGATGCTTTTCGATCAGGTCGATTTCCTGCGGAGTGAGTTCGTACAGTTCGAATACCAGGCGATCGATCTGCTCATCCGTGGCGTCAATCTGTCGCTGGAGGGCGGTTTTGTCGGCAGCGACCTTGATACCTTTCAATTGTTGATGCAAATGTAACATTTGAGAACTCAATTCAGCGATTTTATTGCACAATCCAACATCTTTCGTATTGTTTTCCACTTTAGAGAGGATGGGCAACTGATTTAAATATTGAATGAAGAAGCGCAAATAACCGCCTCTGATGCTGGCGGACATGCAATTGTAACAGAATGTCATCAGGTTTGAATTGAGCAAGGCCAGGAGGTATTCGTCGGAACTGCGGATTATATAGCAGGTGTTGCCGCAGTAGCATCCAACAGAATCGAGTGTGAAGTCTCCGTGTTTTGAAATATCTGGAAGCGCGATCTTGGGATTTTCAAATTCAAGATAGTAATCGCACGCCCTGAGTTCCCACCAATAATCGCCTTTGTCGCAGCGCTTCTGCGCTTTTTCGGCGAAGGGCTCCAGGTGAGTTGCGATTGCGGGGTATTAACCTTTGAACCATTTCCATGCTTCAGTTTTATTGCTCAAGCGCTCGTTCGTCCAACCTTTTGGGATGAGAATGAGGTGTTTGTCGGATTCAGGCGGTTCATACCTCTTGATGTCCCTTCCGGCAAGGAACGGCTTGATCAGTTCCGCGCTTCGATGGTCCTCGGAAATCAAACGATCGCTTGTCGCCGTGTCGATGACGAACGCTTCGTTGAGGCCGGTCAGAACGCCCCGGAATATTTTACCGTTAACGTATTCCCCAAGCGGCTGCCCCTTTTGCCTGAGTTTGTCCAGAAGAGCCTGCGCATCATCACCGGCGAGCGACCATCCCTTATCGTCGAGGCCGGAGCAGCTTATCCTGAATGCGTGTTTCCCGACGAAATCCTCGAGATCGAGATTTTTGAGTGTTTCCACATGCGCGGCCCCGAAAGAAGCCTCCGGCTCCGACTTCTCGATTCGCAGGATGCATGGATATGTAGTCGCCTTCTGGAAAACGGGCAGGTCTCCGAAATCGGTTATCTCGAGTATGTGCTGCCTCCTGAACCACCGGCGAAGCGGCATTCCGTAATTCGCCCTCATCCATTTGTTGGCGACGATGATCCCGAAGAGACCGCCGTCGCGAAGAAGCGATACGCCCTTCTCGATGAAATACACGTACAGATCGGCGACCCCGTGATAGGTTTCATAATGTTTCTGGAAATAGGGCTTGAACTCTCCGAGGAGTTCCTGCCTGACGTAGGGCGGGTTTCCGATTACCGCGTCGAACCCGGGCGCGCCGCTCCGGAAAACCTCTTGAAATTCCCTCCCCCAATCGAACGCGTTGATGCGATACAGTTCATTTTCGTCCATGAGATCCATCTGCGCGCCATCGTTGAAGTCGGGCCCGACGATCGAATTGCCGCACTTTATATTACCGGCGAGACTTGGGAGTGCGCGTTCGTGGAAAAGCGACATCTGGCTGCTCAGCGTCTGCTCGTTCTCTCCTTCGAGCACCTTGAGAAGCAGGGAAAGCTTGGTCACCTCGACGGCCTGGGGGTCGATATCGACGCCGTAAATGTTGTTGAGCAGGATGCGTTTTCGCTCGGCTGTCGTGAGCCTCCAGTCGCCTGACGGTCCCTGGTACAACCGCGGGGATTTGCCCTTCGTCCATTTCTCCGGCCCGTCGGCGACGTACCAGTCACGGTGCCAGTCGAGAAGATACTGATAGGCGCCGATAAGAAAAGAACCCGAACCGCAGGCAGGATCGAGTACTCGCATCGGCGGACGGCCGTTTGCGGCGCCGGCGACCATCCCGGGCGTCATCCCTTCAACAAGCCTGCCGACTGTCCTGGAGACGATGTAGTTCACGATGAAGTCAGGTGTGTAGTAGACGCCCCCGGCTTTCTTCACCTCTGGCTTCTCCTCGACGACCGCCCGGTGGCCGGCAGTGAGCCGTATCACCTTGCCGAGGAACTGTTCGTAGACCTGTCCGAGTATGCTCGCGGGGAGCACCGAAAATTCGTACGGGCTGTCGGGATAGTAGAGATTCCTGATGATCGCCTTGAGCGAGGCGTCGTCCATGGCGAGATTCATCGTCAATCCGTCGGGCGATTCGGCGATGTCCTTTTCCTCTCGGAAATGGAAAAGCCCGGAGTTGTATCGATCGTCGGCGCGATGATAGATCTCGCAGAGGCGTTTATAGATGTCGCGGCTGTTCTGGAGGGCCTGAAGCTGGCCGTAATTCTCGATTCCCCTGTCCTCGCATATGCGAAGAAATATTATCCGGTCGATCGTTCGTTGTACGGCAAAATTGAGCTCCCTCTGGCTGAGCTGCGGGTTGCGAATGGCGATATTCCGCGCGAGGGTGTCGCGCCAGGATTCTATCTCGCCCAGAAACACGCCGTCGACCTCGGCGGTGCCTTTCTTGAGCGCGGACGTTTCGGCGTACTTGTCGAATGAGCCTTTGAGCACCGCGTCCTTCGAAAAGATCGACGCGATCTTATCCCAGTGTTCCGCATATTCACCGTAAGTAAGGTATAGGGTTCGTGCCGTCGACGCCTTGTCCGTCTTAACCGGTTTGATACGGCAATCGTATGCTGCGAACTCCTCGAAATCGGTGAGAATGCTTAGAGGAAGCTTTGCCGACCAGGCGTAGCGGCGCAGTTGAAAGGCGGGGCTGATGTCGTCTTTGAGATTTTTAGACGGTTTCTTTGCCTCGATGAAAAACTTGCGTGTGCCGCCGATGCGGAAACAGTAGTCGGGGGCCTTCAGAAAGCCGCCTATCTTGATGGCGTCCTCGTGTATGACATCCTTGTACGCTTCGGCTAGGCCGGCGGAATTATCGACATCCCAACCCAGGCACTTGAAGAACGGATCGATGAATTCGCGGCGAAGCTGTGTCTCGTTATACTGGCCGGACATGTACGACTCGCGGTGCAGGTCGAATCGTGCCATGAGATCGAGTATTTCCCTGGGTGCGTTCATTGTTTCCAGTCCCGCTTGTATCGCTGCCGCCCAATATACCAGAGATACGTTCACTCAGCGAAGGCATTTCTCAGGCAGTTTACTCCGGAAACAGGTAGTGGTCAACCAGCCTTTGAGTTTTTGACTGGGATGATCAGGGCGCAAAACAATCCTTTGGCTTTCGCAATCGCATTATATACAATGCCGTCATGGATGGCAGACCACCGATAAACTATTACCGCTCGCTCTGGCATTCCCTCACCGGCGCAGTCGTGTTCGTCTTCGTCCTGTTCGGTCACGGCGCTCCCTGGCACGCCGATCTCTGGCTGCTGTCGATCGCCCTGTTTCTCCTCGCGCTGATCGACGTCGTGAGGTTTACGACCAAAAAAGGTGACGAGCTGTTCTGGCGGCATCTCGGATTTCTCGCGGGAGATAGGGAGAAAACGGGCCCGACCACCTCGCTCTATTACGCGCTCTCCCTGCTGCTGTGCGCGGTGCTGTATCCGAAAGAAGCGGTGCTCGGCGCGATAATCTGCATCGCCATCGGAGATCCGGTCGCCATGATCGTGGGAAAAAGGTACGGCAGAATCAGGCTGAGGAAAAAGTCGATCGAGGGGAGCCTTGCCGGATTTCTCGTATGTGTGCCCGCGATTTATCTCGCCGCATCCTCGATGAGGGTCGCCGTCGTCGGATCGTTCGCCGGAGCACTTATAGAATTTCTTCCATTGCCCGTCGACGACAACCTGACGGTGCCCCTGTTCTCGGGGGCGGTGATGACCCTTCTTATCATGTACGGTTAAAGGGCGGGAGCCCCGAGCGCTATCGTATCGTCAGCCCTCCGGCCGCCGATACTTCGGATTTTGCGGATGGCGGTTGAACGGGCAATTGACGTTTTTACATTGCGGACAGACCTTGAGAAGTATCAGCGCGATCGTCGCGGCGAAAAGCGAATAGAAAACGTACGGCAGCACCGCGTGCTTCCAGATCCAGTAACCCTGATAGACGGCCGGGGCGAAGAACGATACGCCGAGACCCCAGTAATCGGCGGCCTCGTACCTACAGACTTTTCTTCGCGGCAGGATTCTTGCGATGGGCCCGAGGACTACGTGGCTGCATTGCCTTTCGTGACACGGGCATTTTGAGCAGAAGGAGTACACAAGGCCCAGCGTCGTGGCTACGACCAGGATCAGGTAGACGATCGCGTGGAGCGTCGAGAATGGCAGTATCGCCGCGAAACCTATCGCGAGCCCCGCGAAATGCATCAGGATCGTGATGAGGCCGTAGATTTTATAGTTCAATTGCGTCCCCCTGCCGTTGCGCCTCGCGCCGATGAATTTGAATTCATCATTTCGCGGTGCCATGCCTGTTGACCAGCAAAATATAATCGGTATTTCCGGATCGGCAAGCCGGGGCTTGCGGGCCTGCAGCCCGGCAAATTGGAACCAAATCCGCGTTCATGTTTTAATTCAGGAAGCGCCGGTGGATTCCATATTCAGAAAACACAGAGAGAGGAAAGGAATCGTTGAACATGCCCATGTCGAAAACGATCTTCGCGTTGCATGCGGTCCTTATCGCCCTCGCCATACCCGCAAGCCTGCAGGGACAGGACCTCTGGCCGATCGAAGGCGCGGCCGCGGGGGAGGGAATCGTTTGCAAGCCGCAGGACTACATCGGGAGCGAACTGAATTTTGCCGACCTTTTCATAAACGCGGGCGAAGGCACCGATGTCCTCGCTCCGCGCGACGGCATTGTCACGAGTTTCTACTTCACCTGTTATCTGGCGCATACATACTGCATGACTTTCAATGTCGACGATCCCGACAGCCTTGTCTTCAGGGATGCCATGATAAGGGAGGAAATATCCCGGTCGATCGGCGAGCGGATGAAAGTGAAGGTCGACCCGAAATTCGTCGGCCTTGCGATTGCAATCGAGGTCGCCGAGGGCGAGACCTACTTTATATCGGGTCTCAGGCCCGTCAAAACGTTCAGGACTGGATATGAAATCAGGAGGGGCGAGGTCCTCGGGAAGGTCGGGTTCGCCTACCGGGGAATAGACCAGCCCTGCATCGACTTCAGCAGAAGCATAAATACGAAACCGGCCGATCCGATGTCGATATTCGGCCTGAAGAGCTCTTATTTGCCGCCCGACGTCAAAACGATCGATTATCTCACGCACAAGCACCCGGTGGAGGATCTGAAAGAGGATTTCGCCGTATTCAGGGCCTCGCTTGAGGAGGGGCATCCCGGCCTGTACGACTACACGCCGAAGGCGCGGATGGACAGCATCTTCGACGCCTGTCTGGCCGGCATCGACGAACCGATCGCCTCGCGCGATTTCTGGCTGAAGCTTCTGCCGGTCATGCATGCGCTCAGGGACAGCCACACGGGTCTTCTCGCGAGAAGGTACGCCTCCACGGACAATTCGGCGCCTCCGGTTCTCTTCGGTCTCGAGGGGGGCAAGGTGAAGGTGTTTCGCGCGACCGAAGAGCACTCCGACCTTCTCGGAAAAACCGTGACTACGATAGACGGAGTCGACGCGGCCGGATTGATCCCGGAGGTGGAGAATCTTATCTATGGCACGGACGGCTATATAGAGTCACAGTCGGAGAGGCTCATGCTTTCCTCCTTCTGGCGCTACTATGGGGCGCTCACCGCGAAGAAGGAGGGGAGCGGGCTCGTTCTCGGATTCTCCGACGGGACAGAACGGTCCCTGGTATACGCGCGCATCCCCCAGGATCGGCTCAGGCCGGACTGGAACAGGGGCTCGCGCATCGAGGGGCATTTCGAGACGAGCCGCATCGATTCGGCCACGGCGATGCTCGACATCAACACCTTTCAGCTTTACGAGAAGGATCTCGACGATATCGCAGCGTTCATCAGGAATGTATCGAGGGAGAAGGTCGGCAACCTGATTGTCGACGTTCGCGACAATCCCGGCGGCGATCCGGAGGCGATGGCGTTCATCTTTTCGCTTCTCGCCGATAAACCGTTTCGAGGCGCCACCGGCAGCATGGTGATGAAGAACGACACATACGATTTTTTCAAACATTGCTACAACTACGGCCCGGAGAGCAGGGGGATGTTCACGGAATATCGGCCTGTCGGAGGGAAGGAGGGATTTTATCTTCCGGCAGAGAAATTTACGGAGGTCGCCCCCTGCGACAGCATTCACTTCGGCGGCCGCCTGATCGTTTTGACGAACGAGTTCTCCATCTCGGCCTCGACCATCTTCGCCGGGATCGCCCACAAACACGGGCGGGGTGTGATCGTCGGAAGGGAAACAGGCTCCACCTACTACCAGCTCAACGCGACTAAATTCGCCAGCGTGAACCTCGACAATACCGGTCTTGAACTCGTCGTCCCGCTCGTCAAGGAGATCTTCGAGGAAAAAGGCGCGGCCGACATCCCGTGGGGACGGGGCGTCATCCCCGATTTCGAGGTAAAAATGTCATTCGACGAGTTCACCCGGCCCGAAGACAGGATCCTCGATTTCGCTCTAGCGCTGATTCCGCGGCTGAATGAGGAGGCTAAGGCGCGTAACGAGACCGCCGCAGCCCGGCGCCGTACAAAAGCCGTTTTCATGGCCGCAGCCGGCATCGTTCTGATCGCGGGGATCGCCGTTGTCGCCGTTCACTTTGGAAGAAAAACTTCTCAGCCCCTATGATCCCAAAGATTCCACCGGGAGGATTATTGAATTAATTGATTAATTGCCGGGGACCTGCAAGGTTACAGGGTCGCCGGAACCTCAAAAGCCACCCCGGCCTTTCAATGAATCGTGGCGCTACATGAAATTCTAATTATTCCCTCAAATTCCCTGAACACCGCACGGGTACATTTTCAAGCGTAAAGAAACGCCGGCGGGATTCTCTGCCGGGAAAACCGGATTCGCGGGCCGTTCGAAAGGCCGCCTGAACTTATGAAAAAAGCATTCGCAATCGCCACGATCCTGACTCTCGGAATCGCGCTTTCGTATGGAACGACCTCCGCGACCGCGCTTCGAGGCATAGTCATTGACGCCGTCTCGGGGCAGAAGATCTCCGCCGCGACGGTATCGATCGTCGGGACGGGACTCGGCGGCACGACCAATCTCGACGGCGATTTCCAGATCCTCTTTGTGCCGGCCGGAACCTACGATCTTCGCATTACGTGCGACGGTTACGAAACGAAGATGGAGAAGGGCGTCATTGTCGGCGAACGGGGCATTGTCGAGGTGGAAATCAGGCTTATGATCTCTTCCCTGAACGAATATCGCATAGACGACATGATAGTATCGGCGGACAGGGTTCTTTCGACGGAAGCGGCGGTACTCGCCGAACGGCAGCTCGCCGCGACGATCGGGGACGCCATCAGCGTGGAGATGATCGCCAAGTCCCCCGACGCCTCGTCGAGCGATATTCTCAAACGCATCACCGGTCTTTCCATAGTGGACAACAAGTTCGTTTTCATCCGCGGCGTGACCGACAGGTATAATTCCACGTCGCTCGACGGCGTCGCCGTCACGAGCACCGACACGGACAGCGACCGGAAAAGTTTCACCTTCGATATCATCCCTTCAAATCTTATTACGGCGACTTCGGTCGTCAAGGCGGCCACACCCGATCTTCCGGGGGATTTCAGCGGCGGTCTCGTGCAGATTCGGACCCTCGAATTTCCGTCAGAGCCGCTTCTCAAGGCGTCGATGTCCACATCCTGCGATAATGAGGCGTCGACCAGGGGATTTTTTACATCCCAGGGTGGGGGAAAAGACTGGCTTGGTTATGACGATGGGAGCAGAGACCTGCCGGCCGGCGTCACAGGCAACGATCTGGCAAGGGTTCTGCCTAACAATTGGACGCTTCGGGGACTGAAAGCGCCCCTTAACGCCAGCTACAGCCTTACAGCGGGCAATAACCATCTGATCGGCTCGTCCGAGCTCGGTTACATCGCCGCACTAATGTACAGAAGTAATTATCAGGCGGTAGATTTTATCGAGCGACCGACCTTTCGGGGGTTCCCGCTTTTTAGTTTCGAAGGAACGAGGTTCCAGCATTCCGTTCTGTCGAGCGGTCTGCTGAACCTCAATTACAGGCTTTCCTCGGCGCACAAGTTCAGCCTGCGCAACAATTTCATTCGTTCCGGCGAGGAAAAGATCAGCGTTTCCAGCGGATTGCCTGTGTCAGGCGAGTTCACCGAGAGACAGACGATCGAGTGGGACCAGCGAAGGCTCTATCTTTTCCAGGTTTCAGGCGATCACACTTTTTCCGGGGTACGGAACATCGGTGTCGCCTGGCGGGGATATTACGGCGATTCAAAAGCATCGGAGCCCGACCGCAGGCACGTGGAATTCGAGGAGGGCGTCTGGCGGACCTTCAAGGACAACTACCGTACATGGTCGAGGCTCAACGAGGTTTCGCGGGGAGCGGGGGTCGACATCACCGTCCCGATAGGCGGAACGACGGCGAAAACCGGATGGCTCGGCGAGGGCAGGGAAAGAACCTTCGGCATCGACGCCTACAGCACGGATCCTTCGACCGTGCGCGCCCCGAATTACGATCTTCTCGTGCTTCCGATCGAAACGGTATTCTCGCCCGAGCATTACGGATCAAAAATGTTCACTTTTCTGCCGGTTACCGTTTTCACAGGCGAATACGATGCGTCACAGCGTCTGGCCGCCTGGTACGCGATGCTCGACCGCGCCTTTCAGACGAAGCTCTTCCGGCTCAGAATCGTCGGAGGCGCGCGAAGCGAGCACTGGCGGCAGCAGGTGAACACGGTGAAGGCCATCGACGATCCGGAGCCGTTCACGGCGGCAATCGACAAGACCGACCTTCTTCCATCCGCGGCCCTCACGCTCAGCCCCGTTCCATCCTTGAATCTCCGCCTTTCGTACAACCGCTCCGTAAACCGCCCGGAGTTTCGCGAGATGGCTAATGTTCTCTACTACGATCTCGACAAAACTCAGAATGTCCTGGGCAATCCCAATCTCAGGCGGGCGGCCATCCGCAATTACGACGCGCGTATAGAAACCTTCATCGGCGATGGGGAGTTGATCGCGTTCAGCTGGTTCTATAAGGACATCGAGGACGCGATAGAGGAAAAACTCATGCCTGCGCCCGAGCGGTATACGCGAACATGGTTCAATTCGCCGACGGGGAAAAACACCGGTTGGGAGCTGGAAATCAGGAAGACGCTCGGTTTTCTCGGGCGGTTTTTCGATCGTTTTTCCATCGCGGGCAACTATACGCGCGTTAACTCCTGGATCGAGTACAAGGACGCGAGAACGAACGAGCTGGGCGAGCAGATCGTCACCGTCGCCGAGCGACCGATGCAGGGACAGGCTCCCTGGACTGCGAACGCGTCTTTCATGTATACGGAGCTGCGCTGGGGCACCTCCGTCAACATTCTTTATAACAGGCTCGGCAGGCGTCTCGACGCTGTCGGCGATACGAGGGACGAGGACGTGTACGAGGAATCCAGGGATCTCGTCGATCTGGCCGTCAACCAGAGTATCGGCGACCGGCTCGACGTCAAGTTTACAGTAAAAAATCTGGGGAGGAAAAATGTGGCTTTCACGAGCGGTCCGTTCGCGGAGACTTATTCGACCCTTTCCAGAAGCTCGGTTATTTCGCTGTCGTTTTCATACATGTTTTAGGGGGACTGTCTTGATCTTCGAAGAAACATCTCTGCTACGGATACGGCGGCAGCACGATGCATTTCTTCCTGTGAAAGGGGGTGATTTGAGGAACACATGGATCGGTCTTAATTCGCAAGGGGGTATATCCCGGGAGAACCGTGACTTGCTCGACACATGTTTCTGGTACTCCGACCTTTACACCCGAAACGCGAATGTTATGGGTATTTGTGTGGCTTGACCAAGGAGGAATTTGTTATGAAGAAATGCATCGTGCTGCTGCTTTCCGCTGCGATGCTCGCGGCTGTACCGGCTCTGGCGTACGAGAAGCCGACGGCCATACTCGGGCCGGGGCTGAACTCCGGCCGCACCGTCTACACGCAGGCGTGGGACCGCACCCTTTCGGCCGATACGGTTTACACGCTTACGGGACTCTACTACGTGGATTCGCTTAATACGCTTACCATTCCCGCGGGAACGATCGTAATGGGAGACACCGCGGCCACACTTATCGTCGAAAGGGGAGCGAGAATTTATGCCAATGGAATACCAAAGGCCCCGATCGTATTCACGAGCCTCAAGGCGCCTGGCGAACGCAATCCTGGGGATTGGGGCGGCCTCATCCTACTGGGACGTGCGCCTGTTAACAAGGTCGAGCCTCTTATCGAGGGCGGCATCATCGGCGGAAGCTACGGCGGCTCGGACCCGCACGACACCAGCGGCGTACTCGCTTATGTCCGAGTCGAGTGGGCCGGATACCGTTTTCAGCTCAACAACGAAGTGAACGGCCTCACGATGGGCGCCGTCGGCGACGGCACCGTGATACATCATGTGCAGGTCAGCTATGCCTTCGACGATTCCTACGAGTGGTTCGGCGGAACGGTCAACGCGTCGCATCTTGTCGCTTTCGGCGGCACGGACGACGAGTTCGACACCGATTTCGGATATGCCGGCGGAGTGCAGTTCGGGTTCGGACTGCGCGATCCGTACATGTGGGACCCGACCGGCGAGAGCAACGGTTTCGAGTCGGACAATGACGGATCCTCGACTTCGACTGCGGAACCATATACGCATCCGATTTTCTGTAACATAACGCTCATAGGGCCCCAGCTCGACAGTACCATCGGGCCGCCGGTCGGACACCGCTATCAGTACGGCGCGCTTCTTCGCCGTTCGACGCGCACCAGCATCTACAACTCGATCATCGGCGGATACCCCTGGGGGCTGAGTCTGAGGGACAACTACACGAAACAGTCCGCACACGACGACGTGCTCCAGTGGCGCAATGTAAGCATGACGGCTCACATGATTCCTTCCGGCTCGACCCACATTCACGACAACACGCGCTGGCCTTCGACGGACGCCATCACTCCGGGCGTGCTGGCGTGGTTCAACACGGTGGGATACGGCAACATGCTGTCGACGACGAGATACCTGACTTCGGTCGGCATCGACATGACGGACATCAACGATCCCGATCCCGTTCCGGCAGACGGTTCAGAGCCGGATGGCTCGGCCGACTTCACGGATCCCGTCCTTGTAGAGTGGGTAAATAATGAGCTTTTCACAAGTGTGGATTACCGCGGCGCATTCGAGCCGGGGATATCGTTCGACGCGCAGTGGACGGGCGATTGGACCAATTTCAATCCCCAGATGACGGATTACAATCCGGTGCAGACAGGCGTCGACGATCTTCCGGTCGTGCATAATCTGTTGCAGAGCTACCCGAACCCTTTCAACCCGGCAACTCGCATAATGTTCAACGTCCCGACGGCCGGGCGCGTAATGCTGAAGGTGTACGATATAGCGGGCAAGGCTGTGGCAACGCTTATTAACAAGGATATGGCCGCCGGCAGCTATGAGACCGCGTTCAACGCCCCCCAGCTGGCCTCAGGCGTCTACCTCTGCCGTCTTTCCGGCAACGGTTTCGAAGCTACGCAGAAGTTGATTCTTCTAAGGTAGTTGCAGAGAGAGACCGCGGTCACGCGGAGAGCTCCGCCCCCGGGCGGGGCTTTTTTTTAAACTTTTCCGACCTCACAGAATTCTCACCCTTGCTTCATAAAATGGTAACAATCCCAGGGCATATTTTTCGTCGATATGTACGGGCATCGTTTTATGCGGGAACGGGTGGGTGCCGGGCGCGGAATGCAACGCCGGGGCCGGGCAGCCGAACTCGAAAGGAACCGAAAATGAGATACCGGATTTTGATGGCGGGAACCGTCGTTTTGTTCGCGGGTGCGGCTTTGACCGTGACAGGCGGAGCCGCGGCGCAGTCGAAAGGAACCGATCTGAAAAAAATGGTCGACAGCACGATCACCATCGACCGTGAAACGCAGAAGCGTCAGGAACAATGGGCATCGGAACGCGCGGAGCTGGTTGCACGTTATAAAACGGCGAAAGCCTCCTTAGAGTTTTTAAGCCCGAAGAAAAGCGCCGCGGAGGAGCGTCTCGCCGGCGTCGAATCGGCGATCGCGGGGCTCGAGCGCAACCTGACGGAATCGAAACGACTCGAATATAGTCTGTCGGACACCCTCAACACGATATACGGGGGGCTCGAGAGCCGGGTGCGGTCCGACCTTCCATTTCTTCCGGCGGAGCGCACAGGGCGACTTGCAGCTCTGAAGGAGGATCTCAACCAGCCTGCTTTAAGCGGCGCGGAGAAACTTCGCAGGCTTCTCGAGGCGCTTCAGGTCGAGACTGGATATGGAAACAACGTGGAAGTGACGCAGGAAAGGATCGCTCTGGGTTCCGATTCGTTGTTTGTCGATCTCATGCGAATAGGACGGATATCGCTCTTCTGGCGCACGACCGACGGAGAACGAATCGGGGAGTACGACCGCGCGGCGAACAGATGGATCGAGTTGCCGGATAATTATCGCAGGGATATAGGGCTTGCCATGGATATGGCGACACGGATGCGGCCGGTCGAAATCATCACCCTGCCCATCGGGAGGATACGTCCATGAATCGGATTGCAGTCGCATTGACAGCCGTTTTCATTCTGACCGCCACGAATGCCGTTGCGCAAGACGCACGCGAGGCCGCACGAAAAGCTGTCGAAGACAGGGAGGCGTCTCTGAAACGCGCGCAGGACGTCGAAGAGTCGATCTTCAACGACCGCGGGAAACTGCGAGGCACGGTCGACAGCCTCGAGACGCGTTGGAAAGAACTCGAAATGGAGCTTCAGAATATCGAACGCCGCTTCGAGGAACGGGATAAAAGGCGAGCGGACCTGGCCGAACAATGGTCACGGCGCGAGATCGAGTTCAAGGAATTGTCCGGAAACGTTCTTGTGGCCGCGCGCGATCTTCGGGGATATCTCGAACAGTCGGCGCTGACGGGACTCGAACCGGGCCGCCTGGAGAAAATCGATCCGTTTCTGACCCAGGGACATTTACCGAGCGTCGACGATCTTTCGGCTCTGGCTGATTTGTATTTCGACGAAATCACGCGTTCGGGACAGGTTGCCATGACGGAAGGATTGTTCGTCGGCAGGGGTGGGGACGAACGCGCCGGCACGATCCTGACTCTCGGACGGTTCACGGCGTTTTACCGCGACGGCAATGAGGTCGGGTTCCTGACATATTCGCCGGACAGCAGAAAATATTTCGCTCTTTCTGAAGTTCCATCGCGCCTCGCCCGGCGGATGCTGAATCGTTATTTCGACGGAAAATCCCCGGTCATCCCGTTCGACATGTCGGGCGGATCGGCTCTGAGGCAGCTTTCGCGAAAACAGACCGTGATGGAGCATCTGCGTTCCGGGGGGCCGATAGTGGCTCCGATCATAGTTCTTGGCGCAGTCGCGATTGTCATCATAGTTCTGAAGCTGCGATTCCTGGACAGGGTGAGGCGAAATACCGGAAAGTACATGACGCGCGTCAACATGCTCGCTTCCGAAGGCAAATGGGACGAATGCGAGGCGATCGTAAAAAGGCACAAGGGCGAACATTCACCCGTCAATCACGTCATCGAGGCGGGCCTTGCGTCGCGCTCCGAAGACCGCGAAACCCTCGAGAGCATTCTGCAGGAGGCGATTCTCCGGGAGCTGCCCCGGCTTGAACGCGGGTTGTCGCCTCTGGCGGTTTTCGCCGCCGTCGCGCCGCTTCTGGGATTGCTCGGCACGGTTACCGGAATGATCGAAACATTCAACGTAATCACAGTGTTCGGAACCGGCGACCCCAAGCTCATGTCGGGCGGCATCAGCGAGGCGCTGGTCACGACCGAAATTGGACTAATAGTCGCCATTCCGATCATGCTTATCCATACATTGCTTGCGCGCCGCGTGGACGCGATTCTCGGCGACATGGAGGAAAAGGCTGTTTCTCTGATCAACATTATTGAGAAGGAACGGGGACGCAATGGAGCTTCTCGCTAAATCGATCGAGTATTTCCTGAAGGGCGGCTGGGTGATGTTTCCGATAGCGGTCTGCTCGATCTTCATGTGGGCGTTCATAATCGAACGTATGCACGCCGTGCGCGAATTGAGGCACGGCGACACTTCGATCGAGGATGCTCTCGCCGCGATCAGGAGCGGGGTTTTTACGGGAACCGGAGGAGGATTTCGAACGCGCATTATGCGCGGGTTCATCGAGGAGCGTTCCGGCATATCCGGCATCGACAGAAGGGTGCTGAAACACCGCGCGATGCTTGAACGGTCCGCGCTCGACAAGAGGTTGTCGGTCATTACGATGCTGGCCGCCGTCGCGCCGCTTCTGGGGCTTCTCGGTACGGTGATCGGGATGATAGAGACATTTAACGTGATAGCCGTATTCGGAACGGGGAACGCCAAGGCGATGGCGAACGGGATATCAGTCGCGCTCATCACCACGGAAACCGGTCTTCTTGTCGCCATTCCGGGGCTCTTTCTGGCATCCACGCTCCGGCGGGCCTCGTCGCAATTAAAAACACAGCTCGAACAGGACCTTGCCATTTTCGACCGCGCAATAAAAAACAGCGGTACCCGGGAGGTTTGACGGCATGATCAATGTGCGTAAATCGATTCGCGGGAAGGGGGACTCGGTCGAGTTGAACATGGCCCCCCTGATCGACATGGTTTTTCTGCTTCTCATCTTTTTTGCAGTCACGACGAGCTTCGTAAAGGAAGCCGGCATAGACGTGCAGCGCGCGAGCGCCGCGACCGCCGAGGTGAAGGAGCGGGGCAGCATTATGATCGGCGTATCGAACGACGGCGAAGTGTACATGGGCGGGAAGAAGGTCGATATTCGGAGCGTGCGCGGTCTCATCGAGAGGGCGCTCGCGGAAGATCCGGGCAGCGGCGTGGTGGTTGTCGCCGACAAGCGGAGCATGACGGGAGCCGTCGTAAAGGTGATGGATCAGTGCAGGCTTGCCGGGGCTGAGAACGTAAGCCTCGCGGCAAATCGGGAGGAAGGTTCCTGATGAGCCGGCGCGCGAAAGGATGGGCTCTGCCTGCGCTGGCGATTTCGATCGTCATAAACGTCTCCATAATCGTGATCGCAACAGTACTCGCCAATCAGAAAAGCGCAAGGCAGGATATAACCAATCCGGTGGGCATCGATCTGATCGATCTCGCCGTGCCCGAGCCTCCCGCCGAGGAACCGGCCGTGGAGGCGGAGAAACCGGAACCGAGTGAAAATATCGACATGGCTCCGGATCTTTTTCAGCCCGAGGTCACGAGCGGATTCGGAGATCTGGGCGTAGGTATAGCGATCGATATCGGCAGGATGGCTGAGACGGCCGTCTCCGAAAATCTCGTATTCGAGTCGTACGAACTCGATCAGGCGCCGAGGGCGATAGTGCGCGTTCCGCCTCTCTATCCGTACCAGGCCCGTGAAAAAAGCATAGAGGGGGCCGTGCAGGTGCGGATGCTGATAAATCCCGATGGAAGCGTGGGGCAGGTCCAGGTGCTCGAATCGCGCCCTCCGGGAATTTTCGAGGAGGCCGTGAAGCGGACTGTGCCGCAGTGGCGGTTCAATCCGGGCAAGATCGAAGGAAGAGCCGTCGCGGCATGGGTCGTGACGACCATACAGTTCAACCTCGACGACTAGGAACCGCCGGCAGATCCGCAAACCCGCGGATTGCCGGACGGCGGGTTTCCCGGCCTCCCAGGACACCGACCGCGGGTCCGGAAGGAAGAACAGATGGACGAAAAAGGACAGGATCGGAAGAAACGGACACGCGGCGCGATGCCGTTGCTATGGGCGGCGTTTGCATCGCTGCTCGCGCTTGCCCCCCCCCGGGGCGCGACGAATACCGCACATGGGGAAACATCCCAATCCACGGATCGTATTTCGGCGCTTCCACTCAAGGCGCGCCTGGCGCTTTTCAGGGCGCAGGAAAAACGCGACGAGGGAAAATACGCCGAATCCGCGGATATTCTTTATGAATTCCTGTCAAAGAATAAACAAGACGACAATTATCTGGCAAGATACTATCTCGCCCTGAGCTACACGCAAATGGGGGAGCCGGAAAAATCGCTCGATCATTTTATGAAATGCGTCGAATTGGATTCGCTGTTTGCTCCCGCGTGGATGAAACTCGGGGAGACGGCCTTCAATCTGGGAAGTTTCAATATAGCCAGCGGCGCTTTTCTGCGGGGGTACGAACTCGACGAACACAAGACGCCGGATCTTCTCTACTACGCGGCGACCGCGTATTATCTTTCGAAGGATTCCGCCAGGGCGCTGGATATTCTCGACAGGCTCCTTTCCGCCGCCGGATCGCAGCCGAGGCTGGAATGGTTTCGCACATATCTGGCCGCGTGCGGCGACGCGAACGATCTGGAAAGAGGAGTAAGAGCCGTCGAACGTCTCGTGGACGAGTATCATTCGAATCCCGACGCCTGGCGTCTCGCGTATCAGTATTTCGCCAGCATGAAGGATTACCGGGGCGCCGCCTCCGCGCTCCTGATCGCTGACTATCTGAAGCCCCTTTCGCGCGACGAGGCTCGAACGTTGGGGGATCTATTCACGGCCGTCGGAGTTCCGGCCCGGGCGAGCCGGTGTTACGAGCAGGCTTTCGGTGACACCGTGCGGACCGAGGATTACGAAAGGCTCGCCTCCGCATATCTCGCTTCATACGAATTCGGCGCGGCGCTGGGGACGCTGGAAAGGGCCATCGAAAATGAACCCACGTCACGCCTGTGGAGCCTGCTCGGCGATCTGCACCTCATGGAGCGCTCGTTCGAACGCGCATACTCGGCCTATCAAAAAAGCGCCGACATGGACAGCACCCGGGGGCGTCCGGATCTCATGATGGGATATTGCGCGTATGAACTTGGACGGATCGGCGATGCCGAGCGGCACCTCGAGCGGGCGGCAAAATTCGAGGAGACGGGCAAGTCGGCGTCAGAGCTTCTTGTACGGATCAGGTCGATAAAGCGCTGATGCGAACTTGCTCTCCACAATTGTATTGACACCCGTCCCCTTCAATTTCTATAGTTTCACCCGTCAACGGCTCTCTATTTAAACAATTCATTTCACTGGGAATAAGGAGGGTTCAAAGATGAAACTGACTTTTCCGAAGGCCAATGCGGTTCTTATGATCGCGCTGGTCATCCTGGCCGCGGCGGTCGCGGACGGGATGACCGACAAGGTCACCTACCAGGGGAACAAAGCCCGCATCACTGTGGGCACCATCAAGACTAAGGCGGACGACTGCGATTACGAGATGGCCGCGGCGATAGGCGAAATGCTGTCGACCGCTCTTGCAAACTGCGAAAAGTTCATCGTCCTCGCCAGCCAGGAGGAGGTCGAGGAGCTCGTCGATGAAATCGAGCTCGGCGAATCGGAATACGTCGAGGAGGGGCGCGGAGCCGACAAGGGAGTGATGGAGGGGGCCGACGTTCTGATCACCGGCGCGGTCACGGGGTTCGAGCCGGAGGCTTCCGGAGGCGGCGGAGCGTTCGGAGCCATCAAGAAAAAGGCTTTCGGAAAGGCCGGCCTCGAGACAAAGACGGCGAAGATCCTTATCGATCTCAAGATAATCGATATCCGGACGCGCCGGATAATCAAGGCGATGTCCCTCGAGGGACAGTCGACAAGCTGGGCGACCGATATGGAAGGGGGCGGTTTCGTCGAGGACGTCGCGATGGGCGGAGCGCTGGGGGTGTTCTCCAACCAGCCGATGGAGAAGGCGGTCCGCGAGGTTCTCGCCAAGGCCGTCGAAAAGATAAGCAAGGACATGCCGGACGAATACTACCGTTACAAGGGAAAAGGGGAATATTCGAAGGAGTACGGCGCCTCTTCGGGCAAATCCGGTTCCGGCGGGGGCGGAGGTGACGCGGAGGCTTCCGGCGGCTCGTCCGGCGGGGCTGTCAGGGCCCAGGACATGAAACTGTACACGAAGTACGATTTCATCCCGGGAGACAAGGTGATCTTCTATGACGACCTGTCGGGAGAGGAACAGGGCGAGTTTCCGTCGAAATGGTCCCTGGTCGAGGGAGTCTTCGAGGTGGCTTCGAAGGGCGAAAAGAACGTCATTCTCTGCACGAGCAAGGGTATGATAGCTCCAAAAATGAAAAACACTCTTCCGCCGAAATTCACGGTCGAGCTCGAGATTTACAGCAACGGAGCGGACATACACGGAAACGACTATTATATATACATTCTCGGCAAGGACGACGAAAAGATCGGCCAGTTCGCCCTGGCGGACCTTTCCAGCGCGAGCGTTTCAGTGTTCGACAAGGAGCTTTCCTCGAAATCGTTCGAGAACAGGCTGGGCAAGGGGTTTCACACGATGCGGATTATGGCGACCAAAACGACGATGAAGTGTTTCATCGATCATGAAAGGGTCGCCAATATCCCCGAGATCGAGTATTTCGAACCGAGGAATCTGCAGATCTACTGCGACTCGTGGGAGGAACAGGGGAACCCGCAGCTTCTCGGGACCTTCCGCGTGGCCGAAGGCGGCAAGTCGATGCGCGAACAGCTCGACGAAACGGGAAAGATCGTCACGCACGGGATACTTTTCGACCACGACTCGGACGTTATCAAGGCCGAATCGTACAAGACCCTGGCCGAAATAGGAAAGCTGATGTCGGACGATCCGAACCTGAGGTTGTCGATCGAAGGGCATACGGACGGTGACGGCGAAACGGCCTACAACCAGGGATTGAGCGACCGCAGGTCTTCGTCGGTCAAGGCGTACCTTGTCGATCAGTATCAGATCGACGTCTCGCGCCTGCAGACGAAGGGTTTCGGCGAGGACAAACCGATCGACTCCAATGCGACGCCGGAGGGCAAGGCGAACAACCGCCGCGTAGAACTCGTGAAATTATAGAACGACCGCGTCGATTTTGGAAGTGCTTGGGAACCCCCTGCGGAAGGGGGTTCCCAAGTCGTTTTAAGGAAGCGAACGTATGGACCTGTTGAATGTGTCGGCAAAGGTGGACGGCTTTTTCTGGGGAAAGATCATGGTCTACCTCTGCCTCAGCGCAGGCATCTATTTTTCCATACTGATGAGATTCCCGCAGATTCGCCTTATAAGGGACATGGTGGGGCAGCTCTTCAGGGGTAAAAGCTCCGAACAGGGCGTTTCGTCCTTCCAGGGGTTCGCCATGGCGCTCGGCGGGCGCGTCGGCACGGGAAACATCACCGGTGTCGCGAGCGCGATATTCTTCGGCGGCCCCGGCGCCGTTTTCTGGATGTGGGCGATCGCCTTTCTCGGGGCGGGATCGGCCTATATAGAATCGGCTCTCGCGCAGGTCTGGAAAGAGGACATACACGGCGAGTATCGCGGAGGTCCCGCATACTACATCGAGAAGGGTCTCGGCAGCCGGAAACTTGGAGCCGCCTTCGCCGTCCTTACGCTCGTATCCTGCGGCATCCTTCTTCCCGGCATCCAGTCGAACTCCTTCGCCGTCGCCGCGAAAGGCGCTTTCGGGATAATGCCCATTTACATGGCGGTTCTTTACGCGGGCCTTGTCGCCTTCATCATATTCGGAGGGGGCAGGAGGATCGCGAGGGCTGCCGGGATGATCGTGCCGTTCATGGCGATCGGGTACATACTTCTTTCGCTGGTCATCCTGTTCGTCAACGCGGGCAGGATACCGTACGTCTTCGGCCTGATATTCAGCTGCGCGTTCGACATGAACGCGGTATACGGGGCGATATTCGGCCTGGCGGTAAGCTGGGGCGTAAAGAGAGGGATCTTTTCCAACGAGGCCGGCCAGGGCACGGGGGCGCAGGCTGCAGGCGCGGCCGAGGTGTCGCACCCGGCCAAGCAGGGCCTGGTACAGGCCTTCTCCGTTTACGTCGACACGCTGTTCGTCTGCTCGGCGACGGCGATAATGATACTCACGACTGACGCGTTCAATACCGCCGATCCATCGGGCGGATTCATCGTGGAAAATCTGCCGGGCACGGTGAGCGGCAATTTCACCCAGGCCGCGGTGAATTCGTTTATCCCGGGCTTCGGCGGGGGCTTCGTCGCGGCCGCCCTGTTTTTTTTCACCTTCACGACGGTTCTCGCATACGCCTTCTACACCGATTCCAACGTGGGGTACCTCTTCAGGAACAACAGCGGCGGGAGGGGCTACAAGGCGACACTGACCGTATCGAGGGTCGTAATAGTATTCATGGTGTTCATCAGCACGATCATGTCTGCCGACGTGGTCTGGAATTTCGGTTCCGCCGGGGTTGGGGCGATGGCCTGGTTCAACGTGATCGTCATCCTGCTTCTGACAAAGCCAGGGATCGCGACATTGAGGGATTACGAGTCGCAGAAGAGGATGAGGCTCGATCCGGTCTTCGTGCCGGAACGCTGCGGGATAAAGGGCGCGGAACTCTGGCATGACATCGCCGCGAGAAGCTACCCGAAACAACTTGCCGAACTGAAAGAATTGGACGAGACTAAATCGTAGAGCCATCGAGGATCGTTGACCGCTTTGTTTTCGACAGGGCGGCCGGCGACCGCCGATATCAGTCCCTCGTCAGCGACCGGTACTTGATCCGCTTCGGGATGTCGGCGGCCGATCCGAGCCTTTCCCTCTTGTTCTTCTCGTAGTCGGAAAAATTCCCCTCGAACCAGTAAGCGCTGCTGTCTCCCTCGAAGGAGAGGATGTGCGTTGCGATCCTGTCGAGGAACCACCTGTCGTGGCTGATGACGACGGCGCATCCTCCGAAGTTCTCCAGGGCCTCCTCGAGCGCGCGCATCGTGTTGACGTCGAGGTCGTTGGTCGGCTCGTCGAGCAGGATCACGTTGGCCCCCTCCTTCAGAACCATAGCGAGGTTGACCCGGTTTCTCTCGCCTCCGGAAAGCACCCCGACCTTCTTCGACTGGTCGGTGCCGGAAAAATTGAACCTTGCAACGTAGGCGCGCGAGTTGATCTCGCGTGTTCCCAGCATTATCATATCGTTGCCGCCCGAGATCTGTTCCCAGATCGATTTGTTCGGGTCGAGCAGTTCCCTTGATTGGTCGACGTAGGCGAGTTTCACCGTGTCGCCGAGGTGTATAGTCCCCGAATCGGCCGTTTCCTGTCCCGTAAGAAGCTTGAAAAGGGTGGTCTTGCCCGCCCCGTTCGCCCCGATCACGCCGACGATCCCGCCCGGGGGCAGGGCGAAGCTGAGGTTTTCGAAGATCAACTTGCCGTCATACGCCTTGGAGACCTTATCCGCGTCTATGACCACGCCGCCGAGCCTCGGGCCCGCCGGCACGTAGAGCTCCAGATCCCTCTGCCGGCCTTCGCTTTCCTCGCTGACGAGGTTTTCGTAGGCGCTGATACGGGCCTTGGATTTGGCCTGGCGGGCCCTCGGAGACATCCTGATCCAATCGAGCTCGCGCTCGAGGGTCTTCTGCCGCTGCGATTCCCTCTTTTCCTCCAGGGAGAGCCTGTTTTTCTTCTGCTCGAGCCAGGAGGAATAATTCCCCTTCCACGGGATGCCCTCTCCACGGTCCAGTTCGAGAATCCATCCGGCCACGTTGTCGAGGAAATACCGGTCATGCGTCACGGCTATGACCGTCCCTTCGTAGGCCTTCAGGTGATGCTCGAGCCAGGCGATAGTCTCGGCGTCGAGGTGGTTGGTCGGTTCGTCGAGAAGAAGGATGTCCGGTTTCTGAAGCAGCAGCTTGCAGAGGGCCACTCGTCTTTTTTCCCCGCCGGAGATGTTTTTTATCTTCATCTCCGGGGGCGGGCAGCGCAGGGCGTCCATCGCCTGTTCGAGCCTCGAATCGAGGTTCCAGGCGTCGAGGGTGTCGATCTTTTCCTGCACCGCTCCCTGCCTTTCCAGAAGGGCGGTCATCTCGCCGTCGTCCATCGGCTCGGCGAATTTCGCGCTTATCTCGTTGAATTCGTTGAGGAGGCCCACGATTCCGCTTACGGATTCCTCGACGACCTCCTTCACCGTCTTTTCCCCGTCGAACTGCGGTTCCTGTTCGAGGTACCCCACGGTATACCCGGCCGAGAGGACCGCGTTTCCGTTGTATTCGGTATCCACCCCCGCCATGATTTTAAGAAGCGTGCTCTTGCCGGCCCCGTTGAGGCCCAGTACGCCGATTTTCGCTCCGTAAAAGTAGGAAAGGGAGATGTCCTTTATTATGGGCTTGTTGTTGTAAAATTTGCTTACCTTCATCATCGTGTAGATGATCTTGTTCGGTGCGTCGGTCATTGTTCAACTCCATTAAATAATTGCCGGAAAACAGTCACGGTTTTTACGCGAGCCGAATGATACCGCTTTTCCCGGCTTTCCGCAATTCGAGAAAAACGAAAAGTCGGATATTCGATGCGGGGCGGAATTCGCGGGGTGGGAAGGCGGCGTGCGCAAAAAAGGGGGGAGGAGCATGCCGGGCCCGGTGGCGGGCATTCGCGCGGGGGGAAGGCCCGGTCATTCAATCAATCGGGCGATCTTAAGAAGGTTGGAACTGAAATCGCATTGCATCTTTTTAGAGATCCCAAGGTTTATGACGATCTCGGGTTTTGTGGTTTCGAAGTAAAGCGTGATCAGCGCCCCTTTTGCCAGTTTTTCGTGCTGCGAGGCGCATGAACGGATTTTCATCGATTCTATCCGGGAAAGAATTTTTCCGTCGATCCTGTCGACGGGGATCGCATAAACGATCGCCGAGAACGAATGCGAAGACAGCCATGATTGAACAGCCCCGGGGCCGTCGTACCTGTGGAAGTTCAGCCTGACATGTTTTCCCCTGAACGTGTGGTTAACCGCGATAGAATCCAGTTTTGTGGATGCCTTCGCCCAGTCCGAATCGTCCCCTTCCGGAGGAAGAAGAACGCCGATGTTCATCAGGTCGCCTCGCGCCGTCTCCAGGATATTCCTGTCATAAGTGAGGACCTTGAAGAAAAGAAGTAACTGGGATTCGGGGGACGGCATGGCATTATCCTGAGCCTGCAGCGGGACGGAAATGGTGAAAAGCGCGGCGGCAAGTATCGACAGCTTTCTGGTTGTTCTAGTCATGCCCATCGATCAGAACCTCAATTCCGCCTTCAACCTGAGGGTCGTGCCGTCCTGTGCTATTACATCCTGTATATGATTCGCGTGTACGACCGAGAAATACTCCTCGTCGAACAGATTATAGACGCTGAAAAACAGGTCGAGACGGCCGGCGATGTCGCGAAGGGTGAAGGTTGCGTTCGTGACGGAATATTCATCCGTCATCGTTCCGGCCAATGTCCTGCGCCCGCCCACAAATCTTGTTTCGGCGGCCATGACGCCGCGGCCGCGGAATACGGGTATTCTGACGGACGCCGTCGCCAGGTTCGCGGGCGAATTCACCATCAATTCGGGTACGTGTTCGCCGGCGTCCTGCCAGGCGTATGCGCCTTTCAACCTCGTGTTTCCGGGCAGGACGAAATCGGCGCCGATCTCGATTCCGTGGGCGGCGAATTCCTCAAGATTGTTGAATTGCGTCACATTGTCGGTCTCGTCGTATGGACTTGTTATGGAGGTCTCGACTATGGCATCTTCCATTTTGTGCCGGTATGCCGCAAGGGTCAGGAGAATCCTCTCCCCGACCCCCTGCTCGACTATCGCCTCGAAGGTCGATATCTGTTCGGCTTCGAGTTCGCGGTTGGGAGCCATGGTCGATTCGTCGGTATAATACATCTCGTACGGGCTCGGCGCTCTGAACCCTCTTCCCGTGATGAGCTTGACCGAAGTGGCGGGCAGCGGGTTCAGGATCAGGGCTCCCCTGTAGCTCGTGGCGCTTCCGAAGGTGCTGTATGAATCGTACCTGATTCCGGCCTCTACCGAAATGGCGCTGCTGATCGCGTGGTTATCGTTGAGCCAGACGGCCCAGTTGTCGTAGGTCGGATTTTCGTCGACATAAAGATCCTCCGGCCCGCCGTACCATCCCCACTGGCGGACCCTGTAATTGCGCTGGAATTCAAGGCCGGTGCCGAACAGGTTTCCCTTCAACAGGCCGGCGAAGTACGACGCTTCACCACCGTAGCTTTTGGCGTCATAGTAATCCCTCGATTCGACCTCGGAGCCCTCTTCATCGTAATCGTAGCGGCCGGTGTAATAATTGGTGTCATGAAATACCCGGGCCCTTATATCGTGTCCCGGATGAATTTCCATCTTGTATTTCAGTTCGATAAACGACTGCCTGTCCGTCGAGCTGTTGTCGGGATCGTTGAATATCGTCTCATAGGACCCGGTGGGTATGGATTTCTCCCTGGAATTCCAGAGGGCATGAAAAAACAGGTTTTTCCGTGAAATGGTCGAATAGATCCGCCGGTATCCTTCGCCGTCCATGCCGGCGGCCATTCCGTCGTTCGTCAGAGGGTCGTCGTATTCTGGATAATAGAGGTCGTCCCCTTCGCGGTCCATGGCCGAAAGACTCAACGTCATTCCGATTCCGTGAGGAAGAACATGCCGCGTCCGGAAGGACCCCTTTAGATGGTCGAAGCTTCCGTATTCAGCCTGCACCATGTCCGTGGAAGAGCTTTCTCCGGTGAAGGTCTTGATGTTGACAACGGCGAAGATGGAGCTCGAGCCGTGCATGATGGACGCCGGCCCCTTGACCACCTCGACGGACTGGATATTCTCGAGGTCCAGCCCGAAATCGGTTCCGATCGGAGTGGAAAGATCGATGGCTTTTTTCATGCTGTGGCCGTTGATCAGGATAACGATCCTGGAATTATAATCGCCGACAAAGGCCAGCCCCCTGGAGCCGATATACTGATAATTCCTGTCATAGTCGATGTGAAATCCCGTGATTCCGGCCAGGACCTCGCCGATCGTCCGATACCCGAGCTCCTCGATCTCCTCGTGCGTTATGACGGTGACGTTTGCCGACGCGTCGCGGCGCAGCTGGATGAATTTCGAAACCGCCTCGACTTCCATGTTACCGAGAAGCTCGTAGAGATCGATCTCCTCCGATTCAGCTTTTACGCCCTCCGACCCTTCCTGCCCGGCGGAAGATCGTGCCTGGAAAAGCATCACCAGGGCCAGGGCGAAGGTTAATATTAATCTTTCCTTCATTTTCCACTCCGGTTAAATTACATGTTTCGGACGGTAGCCGGTCTCCTGTAGTATCGGCCGGTCAGGAACCGGTATTTATCAAAATATTATGAACTTTCGCCGGAACTTAAGGAGCGCGGGTTCGTATCAGGATGGATCGCGTTTCCGGATCTTAGGATCAATACAAACAAAGGATAAGTCCCAGTGAGAAAAACACGCGCCTTTCGCCTTCCGACCCTGTTTTCGATTTCCCTGATATTGCAGCCGGCGCTGATTTTCACAGCTTTCTGTGCGTCATCCGACGCCGCTTCGGCCGAGGGCACGGGCGCGCCGCACTCCGTTCCCATCGTGGCGGAGGCGATTTCGGTTGACGGCCGGCTGGACGAACCCTGCTGGGACCGGGCCCTCGGCATGGCCCTGGAATACGAGGTCCAGCCCGGAGAGAACGCGCCGCCGCCGGTCAAAACCGAGGTGCTGGTGATGTACAGCGAAACGCACTTTTACGCCGCATTCAGAGCCTGGGATCCGGATCCTTCGAAGATAAGGGCGAGACTGTGCGACAGGGACGCGATGTACAACGACGACTGGGTGGCCCTCGTGATCGACTCGTTCAACGACGAACGGCGGATGTTCGAGTTTTTCGTCAATCCGCTGGGGATTCAGGGCGACCTGATTGAATGCGCGGAATGCGAGACGGACAGCTATGACGCGATATGGGAATCCGCGGGAAGGATAACCGAATGGGGTTACGTCGTGGAGATCGCCGTGCCATTCAGTTCGATGAGGTTCCAGCGCACCGACGGGGAGCAGGTCTGGAATTTCGACGCGGTGCGCAATTACCCGAGGAGCGCGGAACACCGGATCGGCCTTTTCCCGCGGGATCGCAGCAACAACTGCTATCTCTGCCAGGCCGAGGAGATAAGCGGGTTCGCCGGAGCCACGCCGGGGCGCAATATCGAGCTGGATCCGACGTTCTCGGCCCTCTATTCGGAGGAACGGGAAAATTTCACCGGGGGAAAGTTCCGCGAGAGGGACAGGCGGTACGACCCGGGGCTGACCGTCAGGTGGGGGTTCACGCCGAACCTTACCCTGCAGGGAACGGTCAATCCCGATTTTTCACAGGTCGAATCGGACGCGGTGGAGCTCGATATCAACAACACATTCGCCATCTATTACCCCGAACGGCGCCCCTTCTTCATGGAGGGATCCGAGCTGTTCGGAACGAATATAAACGCGGCCTATTCCCGGACGCTGGCCGATCCCAGATGGGGGATAAAGCTGACCGGCAAGGAGGGCCCGAATGCCGTCGGTTACTATACCGTCCGAGACGAGATCACGAACCTGCTTTTCCCGGGAAATCAGGGATCCGCGTCGACTTCCATCGGCGAACGCAGCACCGGCACGGTGCTGCGGTACAGGAGGGACATATTCGAGTCCTCCAACATCGGGATCCTGGCGACGGACCGCGAGGGGAAGGATTACTTTAACCGCGTCGCGGGATTCGACGGAGACCTTAAGCTGACTAAAACGGACCGGATCACATTCCAGTTGCTCGGATCGCGGACGGATTATCCCGATTCCTCGGTCGCGGGATTCGGACAGCCGGCAGGGCGTTTCGACGGGGCCGCCGGCGAGGTGATATACATGCACGAGACCGAAAAGCTGGAGGCGTTCGCATTTTTCTACGACTACGGCGAAAAGTTCCGCGCCGACCTCGGTTTCGTGCCCAAGACCGGCGCCAGGCATTACGAGACGGGACTGGAAAGGAATTGGAACGCCGAAGCGGGAAAATGGTTTACGCACATCGATGTCGGGGGCGCCTACGAACTGGATGAAGATCCGGAAGGCAGGCAACTGGTGGAACTTGGCAACCTGTGGGTCGATTACTCGGGACCCATGCAGTCGGAGGTGAATTTCGTCACTCACTTTTACGCGAAGGTGGACTACGGGGAGGAGCGGTTCAATTACCGGCACTACCATCTTTCCGCCGGCGCGCGTCCGGGCGCAGCTATGAAGTTTTTCATCAACCATACCTTCGGAGATCTGATCGATTACGCGAACACCCGCCAGGCGACCGTGCTTTCGTTCAACCCGGGGATCGAGTACAGGCTGGGAAGGCATCTTTCGCTGGACTTCGATCATACCTGGGAACGTCTGGAGGTGGAGGAGGGCCTTCTCTATTCCGCGAACATCGGCAATATGCGGCTGATCTACCAGTTCAACGGGAGAACCTTCGTCAGGGCGAACATGCAGTATGTATATTACGAGCGCGACGCGGGGCTGTATCTTGACGAGGTCGATCCACGGACGAAAAAACTGTTCAGCCAGCTTCTCTTTTCCTACAAGATCAATCCTCAGACGGTTCTCTACCTGGGTTATTCCGACAACTACTTCGGATTCCAGGGAGTGGAGCTCACGCAGACCGACCGGACGTTCTTCGTCAAGTTCGGTTACGCGTGGGTGCTGTAGGGAAGACGCGGGTGCCGCAAGGAAGACGCTAGAATCTCATCCGGAAGACCGTTTCGACACCGGGCCTGGAGGTCGCCGTGAGGTCACCGCGATGCAGGCGCATGATCTGGCGTGAGAGGCTCAGGCCTATTCCCGAACCGTCCTTTTTTGTGCTGTAGAAGGGAATGAACACCTTTTCGAGAGCGTCCTCCACTATTCCGGGACCGTTGTCGGAGACCTTTATCACGGCCCTGCTTTTTTCGTCTATCATGGCCGTCACCCTGATTGCGGCTTTTTCGGTTCCGGCGGTCGCCTGAACGGCGTTCAGAACCAGATTGATCAGGACCTGCTCGATGAGTTGCCGATCGGCGTTGAGTTCGAGACCTTCCGGCTCGATCGAGACGGAATAGTCGATCTCCCTGTCGCCGACCTGGGAATGGACGAATTTCTCGAGACTGCCGAGGAGTTCCGAAACCCTGAAGGTGGTGTATTGAGGTCTCGGTATGTGCGTGAGGTCGCGGTAGGTGTCGACGAACTGCAGGAGGCCGTGGCTTCGCTTCTGTATTGTCTGCAGAGCGTCCCGTATATCGTTTTCGTCGCATGGAGCGATCAGGCCCGGCCGGCGGTCCGGCGGCAGAAGAAATCCTTCGACGCTCGACGCCAGGGAACCGATGGGAGCAAGGGAGTTCTTGATCTCGTGTGTAAGGACGCGGATCAGGTTCTGCCATGCGTCCATCTCCTTCTCGTTGAGTTCCATGCTGATGTTCTGAAGCGACACCAGCGTGATGATTCTGTTGCGCTGCCGCAGTTCGGTCGAATAAAGGGATATCTGGAGTTTTTCCTCCGCGACGATCACGTTGGCAAGATCTCTCTGCCCGGGTTTTATCGTCCTGATCTTTTCAAGCAACGCGGGACTGATCGAATCGAGGGTCCCGATATTCTTAAGATGCGTGATGCTTAAAAGCCTTTTTGCGGCGTTGTTAATGAGGTCGACCTCGCCGTCCCTGCCGAAAGCGATTATTCCCACCCCTATATGCTGCACCAGGGTCTGCAGGTAGCGGTGGCTCTCCTCCTTTTCGAGGCTGATTTCCCTGAACCGTTTCATCACCGATTCGAAGGATTCGTTGAGTTCGTCGAACGATCGGCCCGCCATCCCGCTTACGAAATTCTGCGAAAAATCAGAGTACTTGATGGACGTGAGAAAACGGGTGAAATCCCTGTTCGTCTTATCGACGAATCTCAGCAGGGAGAATATCTGTATGACTATGGCGGTGCCGCCGACAATAATCGTGGCGTAAAGCGCTTTTTCGATAGCCAGGTAAAGAAAGAGGAATATTGTCGCCGCGAGAAATATGATTCTGACAAGGCAAAGACTTCTGAACCGCCTATAGGCCATATCGCTCCAGCCTGCGGTATAGAGCCGCGCGGCTCAGTCCGAGATGTCTCGCTGCGAGGCTGATGTTGCCGCCGAATCTGCCCAGCGCCTTGCGGATGACGACCTTCTCCATCTCTTCGAGATTGAGATCGTCCAGGGGGAATTCCTTTTCGCCTTCCCCGGCGCGGGGGAGAAGAAAATCCTCCGGTTGAAGGATTTTACCGCCGGACATTATCACCGCCCTTTCGATGGAATGCTGAAGCTCGCGCACGTTTCCAGGCCAGTCGTACCTCTTTAGTTTTTCAAGGGCGGCGTTGCTGATACGGACTGCATCCTTGCGGTATTTCTTGCCGTACGTTCCGAGGAAATGCCCGGCAAGCGGTTCAATGTCGTCGACCCGGTTTTTCAGAGGCGGGATGTTGATCTCGACCGTGTTTATCCTGTACAGCAGATCCTGCCTGAATGTCCCCGCGCGGACCATATCCGGCAGGGAGATATTCGTGGCGCATATCAGCCGTATATCGATCTCGCGGACCTTGTTCGACCCGACCCTTATCACCTGGCGATTCTGAAGCGCGGTGAGGATCTTCGCCTGCAGGTCGAGAGGGAGATTGCCGATTTCGTCGAGAAAGAGCGTTCCCCCCGAAGCTATCTCGAAGCGTCCCGGGCGGTCCTCCTTCGCGTCGGTAAAGGCGCCTTTCACGTGTCCGAAGAGTTCGCTTTCGAAGAGGGTGCCGGTGAGAGCGCCCATGTCCACCCTAACGAAAGGCTTGCCGGAGCGATCCGATTTCCGGTGAATCGCCCTGGCGACGAGTTCCTTCCCCGTGCCGTTCGCGCCTGTTATAAGGATGTTCGCATCGGTGCCTGCGACCTTGTCTATAAGAACGAACACGTGCCTTATCGACTCCGATTTTCCGATAAAATCGTGGAAAGGCTGATCGAGATCGTCTATAAGTCTTTTCTGAGTTTCCCGCAGATCGCTCACTTCGTTCTGTGTGCGGCTCAGCGCCATCGCCGACGATACGGTCGCGAGGAGCTTTTCATTCTGCCAGGGTTTCACGATAAAATCGGCGGCGCCTTCCTTGATGGCGCGAACGGCCATATCGTAATCGGCGTAAGCAGTGATCAGGATGACCACGGATGACGGGTCGATGTCCAGGATGCGGTTCAGCCAGAAAAATCCCTCATGTCCGCTCGTGACGTCCTCGGTGAAGTTCATGTCGAGAAGGATGACGTCGAATTTTTCCTTTGCCAGAAGGGTGGGGATCTTTTCCGGCGAGGTTTCGGTCTGTACAAGGGCGAAATGCTGTTTGAGAAAGAGTCTGGCGGCGAATAGCAGGTCTTCGTTATCGTCGATTATAAGTAATTTGCCGTATTTTGCGGACATTGTATTCATGGGTACGGATTATCAGGCGGAAGGTTTCCGAATTCAAGAAAAAAGTGTTCGAATGCGGACATTGTTTGATCTATGAATACCCCGGTTTGGATTAAATTTCTTTTGAAATATTTCTTTATAAAGAAATATTGACAAAATTAATTTAAATGTGGTATCATACCAACATTAAGTTAGTTATCCGACCCGTATAATAATTAACAACTTTTTATTATTGTACGGCGGCTCGGAACCTGGCGGAATAATTGAAGGCATTTTTCATCCATGGAGGGTCGGTATGAGGATTATTGGTATCGTTTCCGCTCTGTTCATAATAATTTCATTCGCTTCGTCTGTATCCGCACAGCCGCTCGAAGGCGCTTACGATTCGCAGGATCTCGGCGGGCAGGTCTTTGTCGGGCGTTACAGCGAGGGATGGGACGCCGGCGGCGGCGCGATGAATGCCGGGACCGTTCTTCACGCCGAGTCATGGGACGCGGGCGGTTCGGTCCTCGGCTCGCAGTGGCGTTACTGGTGCTCCACGGAAACGGCCAACGCCGTTCTGCTTATCAATACTGTCAATGGTCTCGGCAACGGCAACAGGACCTACATGAAGACCTTCGTCGGAGGGTACATCTGGTTGAGCGGGTCGGGCCCGTGGGCTAACGGCGCTCCCGAATATAGCGGGACGATCGACAATTACACCGAATTCGAGACGATCACCTACTCGAACTGGGTGCCGATCGCCGCGGTGACAAACGTACAGGCGCAGGCGCATTTCGACGACTATCCGGCCACCTGCATGACCTTCTATATCGGCAACGGCTCGCGCATAGCGACAACCGCTCTCGGCGATCCTGTTCCGGCCGACTATCCCGATTTTCTCGACACTTCCTGCAATCCCACGAGGACGGAGGGGGCTTGCTGGGATTTCTTCACGATAACGCTGTCTGTCGTAGGTTGTGTGACAGCCGCGGAAGAGGCGAGCTGGGGAGCGGTCAAGTCGATGTATTCCGAATAGCGATAACTGGTTCACGGGGTTGTTCAATAGGGAAAAACCCGGTTTTCAGCCGGGTTTTTCTTTTTGTATGCCCCGCCATGTTCGAATGCGGACATGTCGGCGAAAAAATCCCGGATATTTTCAAGGTGCCGTCCGTTATCGGACAGCGAGTGTATTGTAAACGGACATGCCGCCAGGGAGTCCGATTAACTATATTCTTTGTAGTCAACGCATTATAATTATGGCATGCGGTTTGTATATGTACAAGCCAGTACCTCGTAAGGTATCCGGCATAAACTTGGCGGGGAACTGGTTAGAGGTCGGGGGCCCCTTTTCGAGATCAAGGTACCGTTTCGAGATCATGTTACCGTTTCGAGATCAAGGTACCGTTTCGAGATCAGGGAACCGTATCGAGTCCAAAGGATAGGATAATTGGATAGAAAGTTAGAAAAAAAGAGATGGACACCGGTAAGAATTGCGTACCTGGCGGGAGGGTCGGCGCTCGCCATCCTAGCGATGTATATGGTCGTCTTTGCAAGCAGGGATTCGAAGCTCAACGTAAAAACGGAACGCATTACCATATCGGAAGTCAAAAAGGGGCAGTTCCAGGAATTCATCGCGGTGACCGGAAACGTCGTGCCGGTAAAGACCCATTATCTCGATGCGGTCGAAGGCGGAAGGGTCGAGGTAAAATACCTGGAAGCGGGAAGCTTCGTTAAAAAGGGCGATCCGATATTGAAACTGACCAACACAAACCTTCTTCTCGACATAATGTACAGGGAGGCGGAACTCTTCCAGCAGAGCAACAACCTCAGGAACACGAAGCTCGACATGGCGCGCAACAGCCTGGAGATGCGCCGGCAGCTCCTGGAGATAAAACGCGAGGTCAAGAAACAGAAACGGATCAACGAGAGCAATGTGATACTGGCGGGCAAGCAGTTGATCTCTTCGAGGGAATTCGAAGAGGGCAAGGATCATCTGGATTATCTTTTAAAGTCGCTCGAACTTACCGTTGAAATGCACAAGCAGGATTCGTTGTTCAGGGAAAATCAGATCGGGCAACTCGAGATTTCGCTCAGCAGGATGGAGGACAACCTGAAGATCGTAAAGCAGAACCTCGAGGACCTGATAATAAAGGCCCCGGAATCCGGACATCTCACCGCTCTTAACGCGGAGATAGGCGAGTCGAAAAACCGGGGGGAAAGGCTCGGGCAGATCGATATTCTCGACGGGTTCAAGGTCAGGGTCCCCATCGACGAACACTACATCGCCCGTATCAACGAGGGACAGAAGGGGTCGTTCTCCTTATCCGAGAAGACATACAGGCTCGTCATCGACAAGGTTTTTCCCGAGGTTCTGAACGGCCGTTTCGAGGTCGACATGACCTTCGACGGCAGGGAACCGGAGGATATACGCCGCGGGCAGACGCTTCGAATCCGCCTGGAACTCGGCGATCTTTCCGAAGCGCTGCTGCTTCCGACCGGGGGATTCTACCAGAAGACCGGAGGCAGATGGGTATATGTGCTTGACGATTCCGGGAAGACGGCGAGAAAAAGGGAGATCCAGCTGGGACGCGAAAATACGATGTTCTATGAATTGCTGGGCGGGCTCGAACCGGGCGAGATGGTCATAACGTCCTCGTACGACAATTTCGGGGACGTGGACCGGCTGATACTCAAGGAGTAAGGCGCGGCGGATGCGCGGCTCCGGATCCGTCGGCGCGGAACGGGAACGGCGGCGGAACGGAGAAATAAATCCTCGCACTGCAAGGCTTTCAGATGAAAAAGGAGACTGGCGGATGATACGGACGAAAGAACTGGTCAAGATGTTCAGGACCGAAGAGGTGGAGACCACGGCTCTCAACAGCGTCAATATAGAAATAAAGGAGGGCGAGTTCGTATCCATCATGGGACCTTCGGGATGCGGCAAGTCGACGCTTCTCAATATACTCGGCCTTCTCGACAATCCCACCGGCGGGCAGTACTTCCTGCTTGGCGAGGAGGTGTCGAAGTATTCGGAGAGACAGAGATCCAACCTGAGAAAGAACAACATAGGATTCGTCTTCCAGAGTTTCAACCTGATAGACGAGCTTACGATACACGAGAACGTGGAACTTCCGCTGCTGTACCAGAACGTTCCCGGCTCCCAGAGAAAGGAAAGGGTCGAAGAGGCTCTCGAACGTTTCAACCTTATGCCCCGGCAGAATCATTTTCCCCAGCAGCTTTCCGGTGGCCAGCAGCAGAGAGTTGCCGTTGCTCGTGCCGTCATCACAAGGCCCAAACTGATTCTCGCGGACGAGCCGACCGGAAATCTCGATTCGGCGCACGGCGAGGAAGTGATGAATACGATGGTCCAGCTCAACGAGGAAGGCACGACGATCGTGATGGTCACCCATTCGCCGACATACGCCGAGTACGGTTCCCGGACCATCCACCTTTTCGATGGAAGCGTCGTCACCGACGTCAAGGGCAAGCCGATGATCTGACGCATCGCCGGATGGAAGAAGGGAAGGCGCCATGATAAGGAACTATTTCAAGATAGCTTTAAGGAATTTCACGCGGTTTTCAGGCCGTCAGGGTGGCCGGGGCGAATCCGGTGGACGCGATCAGGAACGAATGATATAAGTGACGGGTGTAATCAGGGTATCGCCGGTCCACCCGAATCGAACGGAGCCGTGAGATGATCAAGCTCAGAAACATAACGAAGTACTACGACACGGGAGTCGTCAAGACGTACGTCCTGCGCAACATCGATCTCGATATAGCCGAAGGGGAGTTCATCACCGTGATGGGGCCGTCCGGCGCCGGCAAGACTACCCTCCTGAACATCATCGGGATGCTCGATTCGCAGACTGAAGGGGAGTACCTTTTCTTCGACGAGAAGGTGCACAGGCTCAACGACAGGAAACGCTCGGCGCTCTACAAGCAGTACTTCGGCTACGTCTTCCAGAGCTTTCACCTTATCGACGAACTTACGGTATACGAGAATCTCGAAACCCCCCTTCTCTACAAGAAGATCAAGGGGGACGAACGCAAGGGCATGGTCTGCGATATTCTCGACAGGTTCCAGATCGTCGGGAAAAAGGACCTCTTTCCGAACCAGCTTTCAGGGGGCCAGCAGCAGCTGGTCGGTGTGGCCAGGGCGATCATCGCCGGACCGAAACTCATCCTGGCCGACGAACCGACGGGGAATCTTCACTCCGAGCAGGGCGACGAGATCATGCAGCTCTTCAAGAAACTCAATTCGGAGGGCACGACAATAATCCAGGCGACGCACTCCGAAAAGAACGCTTCCTATAGCGACAGGATAATAAGGCTCAGGGACGGCTGGCTGGAGAAGTGAACGGCCCTGTTCGAGCGATGCGGCGCACGGCGGCCGCTTTTTCCCCGAAAATAATTTAAACTGGCCGCCCGGTTTGTTGAAACCGTCAAGGCGCCGTTTCCGACTGTGATTTCGAAGAGAGTTCCTGGGATCCCGCGCATCGGCGGGGTCAAGGGACGTAAACGGGGCTGGTCAGCTTTTCCGCGAACCGGGCTACGGGATGAGGCCGGGGACGGAAAAGCTGGCCTTTTTTTAAACGCCGAAATTCCGGCACCGAAAAATTTTCCCTGTCATGGGGAAAAGGGTTCCCGTGTCGGGTCGTCTTTACTTCCTCTGCCGCCATTTTCCGGATGCGGCCTTTAATTCCAAAAGCGCATTGATTTTCATGTTATATGCGGTTCCCGCGGATTGCCCGGCGGGCGGACACCGGTGGCATGTGTCTTGCCGTCCGAACGATTGAATTAAGGCTATCGCCGCCCGTGACGTGATCCGGGCACACGGTTATCGGCAGTAGAACGATTAAAATTAACGAAAAGAAAAGGTGGATATCGTGAAAAGGATACCGGCAAGGATCAGGAATCTCGCGATAATAACCATTGCGGCAATTTTTTCGGCGGCCGGCGAGGCTCCGGAAGCGTTTTGCTGCCCTTATTCCAGACTGCAGGTTCTTCTACCGGGAGAATCGGCCGCGCCGGGAACGGAGTCGGGTATCGCCGGGTATCCTCTTGCACAGGTCGCCGGCGTTCCGTTCCAGGTCGTCGTCAGGGCGTGCGACCCGGCCTGGCAGACCGTCACATCCGTCAGGCATGTCATCAGGCTCACATCGACCGACGGGGCCGCGGTGCTGCCCGGGGCACAGACGACGATAGGCGGGGTGGTGACGATGACGGTGATCCTGAATTCGACGGGATCGTTCACCGTCACCGCGACGGACCTCACGGACGGGGAGCATTATACCGCGACATCTTCGGCGGTGGAGGTCACGGGAGGGGCGGGAAGCGCCGAGAGGCTCGAGTTTTCGCATATAGACGCCGGGCAGAAGGCCGGTGTTCCATTTTACCTGGAAGTCATGGCGGTCGATCACAACGGAAATACGGACACAGGTTTCTCGGGGCCCGTCGAACTTCGGCAGATAACCAGTCTCGGCGAGGGAAGGATACAACCGGCCTCGATATCGCTTTCCGGGGGAGAGTGGAGCGGGCCGGTGGCGGTTTACCTCGCCGACGAGAGCAGAACGGAGTGCACCGGCGGAAGCGTCAAGATATCGGGCGTATGCGGGGCCGACAGGGCAGTTGCCGGCATGAGCGGTTGTTTTACCGTTCTGCCCGGGGATTTTGCGAGACTGCAGATCGTCGTGCCGGGGCAGACCAGGGCGCCGTCGACACTCGGCGGCCTGAACGGGTCCCCCGCCACGCAGCTTGCGGGCCGCGGTTTCCAGGCCGACATATACGCGACCGACGAGTACTGGAACATGGTTCAGGCTTCGGACGCCGTGCGCGTTGTATCGAACGATCTTGATTTTCCCGTGCCATTCACGGGAATTCTTGCCGGCGGGCACGTTCGTTTCCCCGTCATTTTCGCCGCCGCCGGGACGCGGACGCTCACGGTCACGGACGATTCGAATTGCGATATCCTCGGCATGACGAGCGATGGTATCCCGGTGATCTCAGACGATCCGACATTCGTGATAGAACCTGTGACGGGTCCCGTCACGGCGGGCGAACCGGCGCCGGTTTCGATAAAGGTCGTCGATAATAACGGAGAAATAATCGCCGGATATAACGGACACGCGATGCTGGCGGCCGTCACCGGTCCCGGCACGATAACGCCGGAATCGATCAGGTTTGCCGGCGGATCGTGGTCCGGCGAGATGACATTCTTTTGCGCCGGCGAAGAGGTGTCCTTCTCCTGCATCGACTACGCGATGCCGCCCAATATCGGCACGAGCAACGCCGTGAAAGTCCTGCCGGGAGCTTTCGCCGGACTTCAGGTGATTCTTCCCGGGCAGTCGCCGACTGGAGGGGTCGCGCCGGGAATCGAGGGGACCCCCCGGTTCCAGACGGCCGGCGCGATGTTCGAGACCCTTGTGAGGGCCGTCGACAGCTGGTGGAACGTCGTGCCGGAAATAAATGACGGCGTCGAACTGCTTTCGACCGACGCCTACGCCGAGGTGCCTTCCGGAATAATCCTTTCCGGCGGAGTGGCCGTCGTCCCTATGACCTTTTTCAGGGCGGGAACCCACTTCCTGAGCCTTGCGGATCCCGGCAGCGATGAGATCCCCGGCTGCACTTCAAGTGAATTCGACGTTCTCCCCGGGCCGTACGCCCGGATAATAATGCTGGCGCCGGGAGAGGAACCGGTTCCAGGGTCGGAAACGGGCAAGGCGGGCGAACCCACCGACCAGTCAATCAGATATTCGTTCACGCTAGGGGTGGTCGCGACCGACGAATGGTGGAACCACGTCGGAGGGGTCTACGACCTGATAGAGAT
The DNA here is from genome assembly GCA_041309605.1 of Candidatus Krumholzibacteriota bacterium. Lineage (GTDB taxonomy): Bacteria > Krumholzibacteriota > Krumholzibacteriia > Krumholzibacteriales > Krumholzibacteriaceae > JALOPX01. The sequence continues at coordinate 13,327 of JBFYZH010000061.1, read as the reverse complement.
TTCAACCACGGATCCGCTGGCCGAACTTCCTCCCGGGATGGCGATGGACGACGGTCTGGCCGAACCGGTCCTGAGGCTTTGCACCGGCGGGTATCAGCTGATCACCGCGGAAAATAATTCCAATCCGTTGATGGCTCCGGCTACTTCCCAGGTGCGGGCGATCAACAGCGGATTCCATTTCGAGGCGGAAGTGACCCCCGAGAGGGTGCAGGCCGGCGAGCCGTTCACGCTGACGGTCAGGGTGACGAACGACGCCGGAGCGATCATGCAGGAGGTCAACTCCTTCGCCATCGTCGAAGCGGTTAACGCCGACAACGGCGAGCCGGGGGACGGGGAGCTGCTTGCCCCGCAGTTCCAGCTGCTCCAGGGTAAACGGACGATCAGGCAGACCTATACGAAGTCCCAATCCGTATTGTTCGTCATAAGGGACCAGGAGGGAAACGAACCCGGAATGACCAACATCATTGTAGTGGAACCTGCCGCGCCGTCGCAGCTCGTAATGGAGAGCGAACTCCCATGGATAGGCGGGAACCGGAGCATGACAGTCAGCGCCGGCGTATTTGACGAGTTTGGAAACGGGGTGCCCGGGCAGCCGGTCACCTTCGAGCTGACGGACGGCACCGGCACGATCGCCCCGCTGGATGAATTTACCGGCGAAAACGGCATCGCGCGGGCGCGTTTCACCAGCCCCTACGAACCGGAGATCGGGATCATAAGGGCCGTCTCTAACGGCCTCGACGCCGATCTCACCGTTCAGACCGCCCACGTCGATCCAAACTCGGCCGGAGGATCCGTCACCAATTATCCGAACCCGTTCCACCCGGGGGAAAGCTCCACGACCATCGCCTACGTGCTTTCCGACGACGCTTCCGTGACGATGAAGCTCTATACGCTCAGCGGCGGGCTTGTGTTCAGCAGAAGGTACGCCGCGGGCGAGCCGGGCGGCGCCTCCGGGCTCAACGAGGTCCTCTGGGACGGCAGAAATGGAAACGGAGATCATGTCTCGAGCGGCGGTTATGTCCTGTTTGTCGAAGCCGTGCGTTCGGGTGAAACGATACATACGATGCGCCGCAGAATCGGCGTTGTCAGATGAAATATGGCCGGCGCCGAGGCGCTTGCGCGGAACCCAAAATCGGGGAGGACCCTTCGATGGACCGTTTAGACAAGATCGGGAAAACAATATTGCTGGCGGCCCTTTTCTCCGCGTGGCTGCTGCCGGCGGGGTGGGACGCGGCCCTGGGGAGCGAGGAAAACGGGGGGATCGCCGGGGACTGGCTGACTCATTACAGGAGCGCGAGGAGCCTGGGACTCGGAGGCTCCTTCACGGCTCTCGCCGACGAACCCATAGGAATGATATGGAACCCGGCCGGGCTCACGCAGCTCTTCAGCAACGAGGTCTACGTTGAGACGGCGCGGCTTTTCGAGGGAACCAGCGTTAACAGTTTCAGTTTCGCGGTCCCCGGACGGAAGTTTCCTTCACTCGGGCTTTCGATCCTCACCATGAGCTCAGGGACCTTTGAAAGGACCAACGAGTTCAACGATGTCACGGGAAGTTTCAATGAAAGCGACATGGCCTTCGTCCTGTCGGCTTCGCACGATTTCCATCCCTTCATATCCGCGGGAGCCAACGTGAAGGTCGTAAGGCAGTCTCTGGACGAATATAACGATACCGGGCTCGGGCTCGATCTCGGGATGTTGTTCAAGGTGGCGCCACGATTGAGTCTCGGTGCTTCACTCCTGAATATAGGCGGACCCTCCCTTTCACTCAGGGACACGGACGAAAGCTACCCCGTCGAGTTCAGGGGAGGGTTCGCGCTGCAGGTGCTTTCAGGCAGAGCCCTGGTGACGGCGGAGATCGTGCACCTTTCCGGCGTCGAGACGAGTTTCCACGGCGGAACCGAATACTGGGTCAATCAGAACATGGCGCTTCGGCTCGGGCTCGACGCCATGTCGCCTTCCGGCGGCCTGCGTTGCAGGCTGCCGCGCGAAATAAAACTCGATTACGGCATGGAAAATCACGAACTCGGAATCACGCACAGGTTCAGCCTGGGTTACGCCTTCGGCGGGTTCTTCGCCAGGTCCAGCGCCGATCCATCCGTGTTTTCCCCGTTTGGAGGCAGGTCCGCCACCAAGTTCCATCTCAGTTCGAAGACCAGGAAAGAGGTGCGCGACTGGAGCCTGGCGCTCACCGACAAGTATGAACACGAAGTGAGAAGATTCGGAGGAAAGGGTACGCCGCCGGCGCATGTGATGTGGGACGGGAAAGCCGACACCGGCGTTTCGCTGCCCGACGGCATCTATGTTTACAGGCTGACGGTGACGGATTCGGACGGCAGGGTCGTCACGGGCGAAACCGGGACGGTGGAGATCGATACGAGCATCTCCCAGGTCAAGGTGCCGGTCGTAGTCGACAAGAGATAAAAGGAAAGGGCGATGTCAGAAAAAAACCTCGGAAGAATGGTGGCGGCCACCCTGCTCACGGCCGGATTCCTGATGATGATGGCATCGATCGCATTCTCGGCCTCGGCGGGAAGCGCGGAACCTCTCGCCGGTGAAGAAACCGCCGGGAGCGAAGAGGGGGCCGGTGTCTCTCGTATCGGTCTCTTAGGAATGGAATTCGAGGGGGCAAGACGCGGTTCAATCGATCGGCTTCGGGCTGCTTCAAACGGCATGCTGGACCGTCTGGAAGCAATCGTGACGGGCGGCATCCCGAAAGAAACCATCGGAGCGGCGCTTATGCTCGAGGGGGAGATCCTTTCGGCCATGGGCGATTATGACGCCGCCGCGGAAATATTCCGTCGCTCGGCGGGAAAGTCGAAAAACGGACCTTTGGGCGACGACGCTCTTTTTTACAGGATTAAATCGCTCGAAGCGGCCGGGCGCGACGAAACGGCAAAAGAAGAATGGTCCCGGTGGCTCAAACATAATCCGGAAAGTCCCCTCGTCGCCGAAGCCCGCCTGGCGTCGGTCTGGAACGCTCTGAGAAGGGGCGAACATGCCGGGGCGGCATCGGCCATACGGGATCTCGTTTCGTGTCATGGATGGATGGCGGGCGACCCGAGGGTCGATCTGGCGCTGGGGGTCATCGCTTTTCACGGGAAGGACTATGACGGAGCCATTTCGCATGTTTCACGATGCGCCGATTCTGAGGCCGGGCTGTTTCTCGAAGCGCTGTGCCGTCAGAAAATGGGCGATTCGTACAGGGCCGCCGTGGTCTATCAGGAGATGCTCGACAGGCATCCCGATTCGCGCCTGAGAGGGTACGCTTTCCTCGCAAAAGGAAATCTCCTCGGCAGCGCCGACGATTACCGCTCGGCGGCCGGGGAGTTCGCGCTGGCCGCGAGTCGATCTTCCAGAAAGGATATACGCGCCGAGTCGGAATTTCTCGGCGCTTCATGCGTTTTCCTCGCAGGCGGCGAGCAGGACGGCATCGAATCGATGAGGGATATCGCCTCCCGGTACAGGGGGGAAGACACGGCGGCCAGGGCGCAGTTCGCCCTGGGTGAGATGATGTGGCGGCAGGGACGGTACGAGGAATCGATCGTCGAATTCAACAGGCTGCTTTCGGAATATTTCGATCACATGCTCGCCGGCAGCGCTCTTTACAGGACCGCCCGGTGCTTCGACGCCCTGGGCAGGCAGGTAGAGGCCAACGGCTCATATCAGGCCGTGGCGGCGGGACACCCCTATGCGCCGGAAGCCCCGGCGGCCGTATACCTTGCCGGTGTAGGACTGCTGGAACAGGGACTGCCCCTAGCGGCGGCCCCGTACTTCCAGCTCGTTCTGGACAGGTACGGCGGCAGCGAGAACGGGGGGATTTTCGTATTCGAATCGACGGGGCACCAGGAATTGGCCGAAGCCGCGCTGTGTCTCCTTGAATATGCTTACCACCAGGCTGGAGACATGGGACAGCTTTCCGGCGCACCCCATCTGGTGCTCCGAAAAATGCCGCCGAGCCGGTCGCTGTGGAGGGCTTACGCGCTTCTGATGGACGCCGACGCCCTGGCCGCCCGGTCGCGCTATCCGGAAGCCCAGGAAACGCTGAAAATGCTTTTCAGGGAATTTCCCGACCACCCGGCCGGGATAAAGGCGAACCGGCTTCTTGCCTGGACGTATGCGAGACAGGGACGGCAGGATCTCGCAATAGAGACCGAGGAGAGGATGCTGGCGAGATATCAGGCGCTTGGGGACATGGCCGGCATGAGCGACGCGGCTCTCACCATCGCGCACGCCTCGTTCAACAGTAAGGATTACGAAAAGGCGCTTGCCGGCTATAACTCGTTCATACGTGAATTTCCAGGTCACCGCGAATACCGCACGGCGCTTTACCAGGCCGGCCTCTGCGATTTGAGGCTCGGCAGGCCGGGGGACGCCGTCGACGAGTGGGAGAGGATAGTCGCCATCGATCCCGCCGATTCCCTGGCGCTGCTCGCCTGGCGCAGGGCCGCGGACCTGTATTTCCACACGGGGCATTTCGACGACGCGCGCCGCTGCTACGGCGCCCTGGTAGAACATGGCGCGGGAACGGTTCTGGAGCCGGAGGGCCTTCTTTCGCTGGCAAGATGCGATTACAACGAGGGATTTGACGAGGCCGCGCTCGGAAAGTTCAGGGAAACCGCGCTCAGATTCGCCGGCACTGAAATCGCATCGGAGGCGGAAGCGGGAGTGGCCCAGTCGCTTTACAGGCTGGGACTTTCGGAAAACAACACGGCCAGGCTGGCCGAGCTGGTCGAGGAACATGTCTCGAGCCCGCTGGCCCCCGATGCCCAGTTCGAGATAGCGATGCGTTTTTACGAGGAAAAGGATTACGCCCGGGCGGCGGCCGGGTTCCGGCGCCTGGTGAACCTTTTCCCCGCGTGGTCGGCCGCCGACAGGGCATGGTTTCTTATGGCCGAGTCGTTCGGTCTCGGCGGCCTTGACGCCGAGTCCAGGGAGGCATGGGAGAAGTTCCCGGATTGTTTCCCCGGAAGCGCACTGGAATCCGCCGCCCTTTTCAGGCTGGGCAAGATTCGTTTCGACAACGGAGAGTACACGCTTGCCGCCGGGGATTTCAAACGCGTGCTGGAAACCGGGACCGACGGCGAAACGAGGTTCGCCGCGGTATACAACCTGGGGATGAGCTACAGGATACTGCGGATGCCCGGCGAGGCTGCCGATGTGCTCAGGAAATACCGCGCCGGCGGGATCGACGATGACAAAAGGATGTTCGACGTCACGAAGCTCCTCGGAGAAATATTCGAGGAGGAGAAAATGTTCGAAAAGGCGGCGGAGGAATACGCGGCGCTGGTGAGGTACGATTCGATCCCTGACGGAGCGTTCGTGGAACTGAACTACCGCCTGGGTTTCTGCCGTGAAACCCTCGGTTTGACTTCGGAAGCGGTCGAGTCTTACCGGGCCGCGATGGAAGCCGGGGAGAAATCGGATCCATTCCGCCTGTCCGCCGTCGCCAGAGCCGCGGCCCTGCACGAAAGGACGGGCGATTTCAGGAAGGCCCTTTCGGCCTACAGGGATCTTATAACCAATTCCAGGGACGCCGAACTGGCCCTCGCGGCCAGGGAGAGGGCGTCCCAGATAGAGAGCGCTCTGGAATAAACGGATCGCCGGTGGAAGGAACAAGGAGATTGAAAATGATTGAAACGATCAACTGGATGGATTCCGTGTTCGAAAGCCCCGTTTTTATCGTGCTGATAATCTGCAGCGTCGTGACGTTCGGTATCGCCATAGAGAGAACGCTCTATTTCTACAGGAGGAAGGGGAATCCCGACGAGACCCTCGCCGTGTCGATGAAGAAGATCCGCGACGAGGACATCAAGGAAGCCACCCGCGCCTGCGAATCGACAAGGCATCCCATGGGTCCCGTGGCCGTCCAGATCTTCGAAAGCGACGATCCGATGAGCGAAGCGACCGAGGAAAAAATGCTGATAACCCTGAGCAATCAGAAGATGCTTTTCGAAAAAAACCTCGGCGTGCTCGGAACGATGGCCGCCATCGCGCCGCTTATCGGGCTGCTGGGCACGATAACGGGGATCATGCGCGCCTTCTCCAACATGGCTGTCGCCGGTTCCTCGGCGCCATCGGTCGTGGCCGCCGGAGTGTCCGAGGCGCTTCTCACCACCGCGGCGGGCATAATCATAGCGGTGCCGGCGATTCTCATGTACAACCATTTCTCGCGGGAGATGAACGTGATGCTGACCGTGGCGGAAAACAACGCGCGCAGTCTCAGGACTGTTCTCATGGAAATGGGGATGAATTCAGGAAGAGGGGTCGCGGCGAACTGAAGGATACCGCGGCCGCGGCGGCATGTAAGGCGGCATGTGAAGGGAAAGGCGATCATGGATTTTATCATCGACGAAGACAAGGCGGGCAGCAGGATCAGGAACATCAACATGACCCCGCTCATCGACGTATCCCTCGTGGTGGTCGTGATGCTGCTCCTTATGACGCCCCTGGCTTTCGAATCGAGTATCGGGCTGGGCCGGTCGCGGCAGGGCGAGCCGGCGGTCGAAGAGGGATATACACAGCTCGTCCTGCACATAGTTTCGGAGGACAGCGTGAACGTGAACGGGACCCTGGTGGCGAGGACCGCGCTGGACCAGGTCATAAAACCGATGATATCGGATCATGGCGAAACCCGGGTGGTGGTGCGGTGCGAGGATTTCGTTTCGCACGGGGCGTTCGTGAATGTCATCGACCGGGCCGGTATATGCGGAGCGGCCGGGATCGCCGTTGCAGGGAGATGATATATGCGGGGCAGGATATTTGAAAACAGTACGGAAATAAAAGGGATAAATGTCACGCCCGTAATAGACGTGGCGCTGACCCTTGTCATCATACTGCTGATAACCGCTCCGGTTCTGTCGATATCGGATGCCGAAGTGAATCTGCCCCAGGCGCGTTCGCGCACGGGGGAGGATGGCGGAAAGCTGAGCATATCGTTGAATGTCAGGGGTGAACTTCGGGTCGGGAAAACGGCAGTTACGAGGGACCGCCTGGCAGAGACGATCAGGGACATCGTCACCAGGCCCGGCGGCGAAGGGCTGCTGGTAGTCCTGAGAGCCGACGAGGGGGTACCCTACGGGACGATAAGGGAAATACTCGAAGAAGCGCGAAAAGCTGGCGCCGAAAGGCTCGCCATAGCGACTACGCACGCAGGGAAAGGTATTCAATGGAAACCCGCGCTCTGAGTCTCGAAATGGCCGCGATACGCGTTCGCACGCACCGTATGATGGCGATAAGCGTGCTGATACATGTGGCGGCGGCGATCATGATTTTCGCCGCCCGCGAACAGGCCGGATACCTGTCCGATTCCGCGGCCTATACGGAAATAACATGGCTCGCAAGCCCCTCCCCGCAGGTCGCTCAGTCCGATCCCGGGGTTTCTCCACCCGCTCCCGACGTGGTGATGGTAAAGGAAGGGGCGGCCCGGAAGCCGGAGCGAAAAAAGAAGGATGTATCCGTGCCACCTGTTGAAGGCGTCTCGGAAAAGATAAACGGCCGGCTTGCCCGCCTGCAGGAGAGTTCCCGTGAACGCGGAGCCGTCGCCCCGATCATGGCGTCGATCGTCGGGTTCGCGAGACCCTCCGCCATGGCCGCCGGTGTGGCCGGGAATTCAGTGAGACCGCCGGTCGACCTGGAACGGTCTGAAAAGAAAATCGTCCCGCTCGAAAGAGGCGATCGTTCGATCGCGACCCCGGTTTTTCAGGCGATCACGCCGGCGGATAAACGCGACAGGGAAATCGTTGCGGAGCCCGCCGTCACGGCGGATCTTCCGGGCATCACGATCAGCGGGCCGGTCACCGACAGGGCGCTAATGGGGCATGAGCTTCCGGAATACCCGGAATGGGCGAGGCGTGACGGGATCGAAGTGTCGGTGCAACTTCGATTCACCGTGATGCCGGACGGCAGTATAAAGGAAAATCTTCTCGTGGAAAAATCTTCAGGGTTCGGGGAATTCGATTCAAACGCGAAAACAGCCCTCTCCGGATGGAGGTTCGAAGCGCTCGGAGCCGGCGAGGTAAAGGAACAATGGGGCAGGATCGTGTTCAATTACAGGCTGAACAAGACTGGAAGGGATGCGGAAAAATGAGACGTGTCACGATGATCGCTTTTTCGGCTGTTCTGATTTCCGGAAGTCTCGATCTGCCGCTGTTGCGGCCGGGGTTGTCCCGTCAAGGCTCGTTCCAGGGATCGTCCTGTGTCGCCGCCGTGGTTGCGGTACCTGACAGTGTTCTGACGAGGGGCCTTCCCGGTTCGGGAATGACCCTTAAAGGAGGGCAGGACGGAACCGTTCTGAAGGATCTTACGATAGAAGGCGAGGACATGATAAGCGTGGTTTTCGACCGCCCCGAGCTCGTTCTCGACCTGCCGCTCAGAAAAGCTCCCGGTCTCGGCTGGGAAGACAGCTGGGAAAAAACCGACCTTTTCGCGTCGCTTCTCGGGATGACCGCTTTCGACGGACCGGAATGCCTGGCCCGCCCGTGGCTCAGCCTGTTCGTATCGGGCAAGGTGGCGGTTTTCAGGCCGGAAACGGGCGGAGCCTCTTCGTGGAAGCTCACTCTCGCAGATTCAAGAGGAAAAATAGTAAGGAGTTACGAGGGAAAAGGCAGGCCGGCCGGCGAGATCGTCTGGGATGGCAGAACCGCCGATGGAAGTCCCGCGACCCCCGGGCTCACATATTCGTTTGTAATGGAAACAACTGACAGGGCGGGAAATATAAGGACATATGTCAGCGAAGGGTTCGAGATTCCTCCCTATATGCTTGTCGAGGAGAGAGAAACGATACTCGTATTTTCCGGTGATATGATATCTTCCCGCAAATCGGCGGATATTCCGAAGCAGACCGGCGCACCCGGCGACTTCCCATCGGAGTCCCGCACCTCGCGCGTAAACCGGGCGACGCCGGAACCGCTTTTGATTGAAGCGGCTTCATGGCTCAACCAGTCCGGTTCGGCGGTATCGCCTGTGGTGGTTGTGACTACCGCGAGGACAGCCGAACTGGCAAAATACCTGGCAGAATATGTGTCGGCCTCCATCGAAAAAATGCTGGCCGGTGACCCCGGGCGGATCAGCTTTTCCGCCAGGGTCCGTGACGACGCGCCCGACAATGGGACAGTCACGATAGCTGTCACAAGATAAATCCGAACAGAAACCCGCCATACAGAAACAAACATACAGAAACATAGTGATTTACATAATCTGATTACTATGCTATAATTATTACATATTGGAGAAGCAACCCTTATAAAGTGGGGGTGCTTCGTAACTGGTTTGTAAGTTCCTGTGGGAACGTCAGTTGGAAATATCGAAGTATATTGTCTGAAGGAAGGATTGGCAATGTTCCGCGGGTTTTTTATAGCCATCCTGCTTGCAGCAATGCTTGTTTCGACGGTGAACGCCTGTCCCGATAAGGTATATGTGGGATTGTATGCCGACGACAAGCACGGCGATTGCAGTCAGGATGTTTACAATTATTCGCCATTTGACGTATGGCTCTTTGTGCTTCCGAGCACTTCTTACGTCGAATGTGTGGAATTAAGGCTCGAAAAACCGGAATGGCTGCAGCTTGTCGGGACGGAACTGTATCCTCTGATCGCCGATCCCGTCGAACCCATTGACTGGTTCGGCGATGGAGGGATTGTTTGTTTTGAATATTGCCGTTCCCAGTGGACGTGGGTCTGCCGGTTCACGATGCTGCCTACGAAAACGGGCCTGACCGGATACATCACCGTTAAAGAGCGGTTCAGCACGGGAGTCATGCAGGCTACTACCTGCATGGGCAACCGGCCGATACAACCACTCGAGGCGCTTAACTATCTTGCGATCAACCAGCCATGCGTGGTCGGTACGGTAAGTTCGAGCTGGGGGGCGATCAAGGGGATGTACAAGGATCAATAAGCGGAAGCTTTTTTTGACGAATTGACTTCAGCCGGTCGTGGTGGGAGGCGGAACCCCGCGCCGTTCGTTATTCAGGGGGGAACCTTTCGATTATCGCCCTGACCGAGGCGCGGACGTCCTCTGCGGCGTCATCCCTGCCGTGAAGAACGCTCGTCGCGTACCCCCGCCAGACCAGCTCCTTCGCCTGCGCGTCGACTATATCAATGATCAGCGTTCCTTCCCTGTACTTGTGAACGCTCACGTCGTGGCCCCTGAACCGGCCCCGCCGGCCGTAACCGTAATAGTAGTGATTGATGTCGATCTTTTTTTTCGAACCGATGTGAAATGCCACCAGGAAATCAGGTTCGCGTTCGCCGGACTGTGTGTAACCCCGGGCCGCCAGTTCCCCCTCGACGGCGTCGATAATATGTTTTCTGATCAGTGGATCCTTCATCATTCCGCTTTGCGATTCGGTCCTGAATTCTATCCAGCCGTACGTATTATAGACCGAAAAATCAGCCTTTTCGTCGAAATCGGTATTGACCGAGATGCCGGAGCATCCCTGAAAAATTCCGAGCAGCAGAAGGCAGAGCAGAATCGGAACGGTTTTCATGATCGACCCCCCGGAATGAAATGGTGGCAACGCCGTACCAGGGTTGACGCCTTATGCGCGCCTTATGCGCAAATCGTAATTGAACGGGAACGGGGATTCAACTATAATCCTGTTCCCCGGGGGCGGTTTGCATCGACGGGGTTTTACGGCCGGATCGCGGATCCGCGGCGGGCCGGCGTTATTGGTTCCATGCGGCGGGGGCGATGTTCGCCAGTACCTGTAATGCGGCCGGAGGAAACCGGAGATGGTCGATGTCCTGAGAAACACGGTGATGATAACGGGCTTCGTTTTCGTGATGATGCTCGTCATCGAATTCGTCAACGTGGTGACGAGCGGCGCCTGGCAGCAGAGACTGGCGGGAAGCCGCTTCGGGCAGTACTTTCTTGCGGCCTTCCTCGGCGCGGTGCCGGGTTGCCTCGGTTCTTTCGCCGTCGTCGCCATGTACTCGCACAGGGTCGTCTCTCCCGGCGCGGTCGTCGCGACGATGATAGCCACCAGCGGGGACGAGGCTTTCGTGATGCTGGCGATGATTCCAAAACAGGCCGTCATTCTCACCGCGATACTTTTTGTGGTGGGCGTGATCGTCGGCATGATAACCGACGTCTTTATCGGCCGGTCGAAATTCGCCGTCCGGCTGCAGTGCGAGGGCATGGTGGTTCACGACGAACACGCCGGGAAATATTTCGACAGGAAAAATGTCATAAGCCAGTGGAAGCGCTGCAAAGCCCCGCGCGGCATACTGGCCATCGTGCTGACGATCCTCATAGCCGGGATAATAACCGGGCAGGTGGGTCATCATGAACACGCTCACGATGGCGCCGGTCATGTCGAGGAAGCCGCCGCCGTCCCGGAAGCCGCGCCGGAAAGGGGTGGCGGAGCCGTTTTCAACGAGAGCGGATGGGTCAGGGTAACGATGCTGGTGGTATCCATCCTCGCCCTTTTCATCGTGGCGACCGGCTCGGACCATTTTATCGAGGATCACCTTTGGGAACATATCGCCAGGCATCATCTGCTTCGCATATTCCTGTGGACCTTCGGGGCGATGGCGGCCCTTTACCTGATCTCCGACCACCTGCACATGGACCTGCGATCGGTCGCCGGCGACCAGCCCTGGATATTTCTCGTTCTTGCATGCCTTATAGGGATAATACCGGAATCCGGTCCGCACCTGATATTCGTCACTCTTTTCGCGCAGGGGATCGTTCCTTTCAGCGTCCTGCTGGCGAATTCGATCGTTCAGGACGGACATGGCATGCTTCCGATGCTCGCATATTCACGAAAAAGTTTCGTTCTCATAAAGGCCGTCAATCTTCTGGCCGGGCTCCTGCTCGGCGCGGCCGCTTACATGTCGGGATTCTGAGGTCGTAATGCCGCTGCCGGGAGACATCCAACGCATCGTGACCCATAACGATTTCGACGGGATCGTGTCGGCGGCCCTGTGTTCCCGGGCCCTCGGCTGCGAATCGTTTGTCTTCACGGGCCCGAATTCGGTCACGAATTCCACCGTTACAATAGGTCCGAAGGATGCGGTGTGCGACCTGCCCTATCCGCTCGAATGCGGCCTGTGGTTCGACCACCACGCCGGAAACCTGGACGTCGTGAAGCTCAGGGGGATCGACCCGGGAAGCATTCCCGGCAGGTTCGACACGAAACCCTCCTGCGCCAGGGTGGTCCTCGACCATCTTGAGGCCTCGGGCGTCGTCGTTCCCGATTTCTACGAAGCGACCGTGACGGAAACGGATACCATAGATTCATTCGACTACAGGAGCGTGGAGGAATGGAGAATGGAAACGCCCGGCAAACTGGTCGACATGAGCCTGAAGGCGAGGATGGGCACAAGGCGCGACCATTTCGATTACCTCGATTATCTGACCGGGCTCGTGAGGGACAAACCGCTGGATGAAATCGCCGTGGACGGCGAAGTCGCCGGCAGGATCGGGGAATACAGGGCCGACGAGAAAAGGATGTCGGCGTTGCTGGAGCAGGGGGCGAGCTTCCTCGGACCGGATTCCGGCGGGGAACTCGTCATTGTCGATTTGACTCATCACAAGAGGGAGCCCCGCGTCATGAGAAACCTCGCCTATATTCTCCATCCGGGAGCCCTCGGGGCGGCGGTCCTCAACCCGGTTTTCCGCGGGGGCACGAAGACAAACGACATCTCCGTGTCGATATCGCTCTCGATGAACATGACCGGCCGCGAGCACGGCAAGGACATGGGGGAGATCATGCGCCTTCTGAACATCGGGGACGGCCATGCCGGCGCCGCGGCCGGGACCGTTCACTGCGGTTCGAAGGACGAGATGATGCGCGCGAAGAAGAAACTGCTTGCCGATATCTGGCGGATCTGGGTATCGATGGCTCCGGGTAAGACCGCCTGACATGCGGATGCGGAGGAGCCGGCCTCCCCGCCCGCCGGGGATGGCCTACTTTACGGCGAACAGCATGTAGTGGAAATTGTGGTACTTCCTCACCCTCTCGAACCTGGAAAATAAGCGGTAAACGGCAAGGCCGGCCGGTCCCGTGTTGGGATAAGCCTTCTGGGGAACCGCTTCGACCGCCCTGAACCCGGCTTCCGTGATGAGCTTCTTCACCTTCCGCACGCTCGTCGGGAACTCGTAGCAGGCGGGCTGATATGAAGACTTTTTTACCCCGTGATACGCGGATCTCATGGCGCCATGGACCGCTCGTGGAAGAAATATCGATTTCCAGAACTGGAACAGCCCCCAGGCGTTGATGTCTTCCAGGAAGAGCATCCCGCCCGGCCTGAGCACGTTGTGGAACGAACGGATTATATGCCCGAGCAGGGCGGGTTCGTGATGTAACAGGTCTATGCAGCAGACG
>JBFYZH010000060.1:0-27760 GCA_041309605.1 Candidatus Krumholzibacteriota bacterium | reverse complement strand
CCTGAAGACGTCGTCATCGCTTATTTCGGCCCCGTCATTCTGGATCAGGCCCTTTTCCCTGGCCTTTTCCAGGATCTTCTCCCTGTCAAGACCCCTTCCATCGTCCGAGATCAGGATCCATACCTCGCCGCCTTCATGCCTTGCCTCCAGCGTCAGCGTTCCGATGGCGTCCTTGCCGGCCGCCGCTCTTCCTTCAGGCGATTCGAGGCCGTGATCGATCGAGTTTCTCACCATGTGAACGAGGGGATCTCCTATATGTTCTATGACGGTCTTGTCGACCTCGGTTTCCTCCCCGATGAAATTCAACTGGACCTTCTTGCCGGCCTTCCTGGCGAGATCGTGCGTGACCCTGATCATTTTCCTGAAAGTCCCCGAAAGGGGAATCATGCGGACCGACATCGCTATATCCTGAAGGTCGCCGATGATCCTGCCCAGGTGATGGGCGGCCTTGTCGAAATTCTCGAGGTGCAGCCCTCGAACGTCCGGGTTGCTCACAACCATAGCCTGTGCGATCACCAGTTCGCCGACGAGATTTATCAGCACGTCGAGTTTGTCCAGATCGACCCTTATGGCGCTTCGAGCCGACGAGGAGCACTGCTGCGACTTCGACGATTCCCGGCTTTTCGCGTCGACGCAGGACGGGTCGGAATCGGATTCAACCGGGATCCCGGAATTCGATTCGGAATCGGCCGGTGCGGAGCCCGGCTTTCCAGCGGCCTTTTTCCCCTGCATCGGAACGATCTCCTGCGCCCTTGTCCCGGCGTAGGGGGCCGAGGAAATTCCGTCCTCTCCGTTGAACAGGTTTTCCGGAAGCTGCAGGCCGGCGGTCGATTCGCCGGCCGCCATCCTCTCCAGTATCTTCCCGAATTCCTCATGCTCTTTAATCCTGCCCCTGCCGCCGCGGCAAACATCGGCGATGCTTTCGCGAAGCATATCGATAACCTTCAGAAGTACGGCAATCGTTTCCGAGGTGACGGGGATCTTCTCTTCCTTTATCGACTGCAGCGCCGACTCGGCTCCATGGCTCAGCCTTCCGGGATCCTCCAGACCGACAAGGCCGCAGTTCCCCTTGAAACTGTGCATGAGACGGAATACCTCGGCGGTCATTTCGCGCTGGCAGTCCGGTTTGCCTTCAAGCTCGAGAAGGCGACCTTCGGTTTCGTCGAGAAGTTCGTTCGCCTCCTGAATGAAACGGTCCATCATCTCCTGCGATATCTTCATCGCGGGAACGTCTTCATCGCCGGGCGCAACTTCTGCCGCGCCTGAGTCGACGGACGGATCGGCCGCCGGAGCCGCGGGGATTTCCCGGACCGGAGTTCCCGCCGATACCGATTCGATCGCCTTTACGAGTTTGCCGACGATCGCGTCCCTTTCCTCTTCATACCCCTCGTCGTTCTGCTGTTGATCCACACGTTCGAGATAAAGCCTCAGCAGGTCTATCGCCTTGAGGAAAAGGTCGGTAAAATGTCCGGAAAGCTTCGTCTTCCCGGAACGGATCATATCCAGAAGAGTCTCCGCCTTGTGGGTCACGCTCGCGATATTGTTCAGTTCAAGGGAACTGGCGCTTCCTTTTATGGAGTGAAACAGCCTGAACACCGCGTTCAGCGTATCCATATCCACCGATCCGGCGGCATCCTCTTCCTGTTGAAGGGCGATGAGCTGAGGTTCGACCTCGTCGATCATCTCGTTTCCTTCAACGACTATAAGCTGCAATATTTCCAGCAGTTCCTGGTCGCCCATCGAGCCTCCCCGGTCGTTGACCGTTATTGATCTTGTTCCCCGGTTCTGTTATTCCTCGATTCCGTTTTCACCGGCTGAACGAGGCGAGTCTTCACACCGGTTTATTAATTGATCGATCTCGGGCTGTCTGAATATTCATCCATTCCTTCGGGATTTGTCCGGAATACTTGACGCTTTTTTTGGTGGATTTCACGAGAAATTCGCCGGACCGGGGCATAAATCGGGCTTCGTCCTTATGGCGACCGGCGGAACGTTTAATACATGGGCTTGTATTCGTGAATTTGCGGCAGCGGCACAATGGGAAATCCGGGCGCGGATGTGAATCAATGCCCCGTTGCGATATCCCCTACGATGTTTTCGAGGATGTCCTCGAGCGTCACTATTCCGAGAGCGTTGCCATCCTTGCCGGTGACGATGGCGAAATGCAAAGGATCGTCCTTCATCCTCAGAAGCAGTCTTTCGGCGAATTCGTCGGGGGCGGCCATGAACGGCGCGTGCATGACCGATGACAGTCGTTCCCCGCCGTCAAGGCCGAGCAGGTCGAAAAGGGATAATACTCCTACGACCCTGCCGTTTTCCGGAGAGATTAGAGGAAATCTCGAGTAATCGCCGATCCCGGAGCGTCCGACAACGTCGTCGACCGAAGAATCGACGGAATATGTCTTTACCTTTTCCATCGGGATCATCAGGTCTCCGGCACGCATCACGCCGAAATTGAAAACCCTGTCCATCATATCCGTCTCGCGTTTTTCGACCGCGCCCTGCTCCCTGCCCCTGTTATAGAGATAGATCAGCTCCTCCCTGGTCGAGATGATGTTCAGTTTTCTCTCCTCCTCGTCAGAACGGCCGGTAAGAAACCTCGCGATATTTGTTACGGGCACCACGACGGGCCAGAGAAGATACAGCATGAACCTCAGGTACGGCGCCACGGCAATCGAAAAACGGTCGGCGTGATAAAGATATATCGCCTTGGGCACGACCTCTCCGAATATCAGGATGAGTGGAGTCATGGCAAGCGTGGCTATAAGGGCGCCGCTGTCCCCGAAAAGCGAGATTGCCAGGGCGGTAGCGGTCACCGTACAGGCTATCACCGAAAGGTTTGTCCCGACCAGAACGATGCTGAAAAACCGCTCCGGTGAATCGAGAAGCCGCTCGATTATTCCGGCCCTCCAGGACCCGTGTTTCGCCTCGCTGCGCAGCTTCACCTTGCTGCACGACATCAGAGCCGTTTCCGAGCCCGAGAAGAAACCGGCGGCTAATATCATCAGGATGATGATGATTATGGAGTCAATCGTCCCCATCTTCGCTCCCGGGTGTCCGCTGCCTTTCAATCTTCAACTTGTTGATCCTCGTGGCGCCGGCCGAAAGAACCAGGCATCTCAAACCTGAAAAATTGAATACCTCCCCCTCTCTGGGTATCTTTCCCGTCATCTCGGTAAGGTACCCTCCGATCGTTTCCACCTCGTCGGAATCGAGGCTGGTGCCGAACCGCTCGTTGAGATCCTCCAGCCGCATCGCTCCCTCGACTACGATATGGTCCTCGTCTATCAGGTTGTATTCGTCCACTTTCGGTTCGCGCCGGTCCCGGATTTCGCCGAATATCTCCTCGAGTATGTCTTCCAGCGTCACGATTCCCTCGAAAGAACCGTACTCGTCGACAGTCACTGCCACGTGCTGCTTGTCGGTGATGAGTTCGCCGAGAAGATCCCTGATTTTTTTGGTCTCGGGAACGAACCTGGCCGGGCGCATCACGTCCCTTACCGACATTTTTTCGCCCTTCGGGTATTTCAGCAGATCCCTCGCGTGCAGGATACCGACGACCTTCCACGACGAACGCTCTATCAACGGAACCCTCGTGTATCCATGATTCTTTACCCGGGCAATCGCGTCCTGAATCCCGGTATCCGCGTCGAGAGTGAATACGTCGACCCTAGGCGTCTGTATCTCGTAGACGGCCGTCTCGGTGAAGGAGAAGAGATTCATCAGGATCCTTCTCTCGAATTCATCGAAGACCCCGTCGATATGACCCGATTCCACGGCTGTCGCAAGTTCGCTTGAAGCGTACGTCTCGCGGCTTTCGCCGAGAAACCTCCTGCTCTTTTCGACGGTGAAGTCGGCTATGGCTCCCAGCAAAACACGCACCGGAGTCAGAATAATCATCAGAACACCCAGAAAGGGAGCCATCACGGGGGCAAGAAACCGCGCGTGCCTGATCGCGACGCTCTTCGGTGTGATCTCCCCGAATATCAATATCAGAAACGTCATCGAGAGCATGGCGTAACCGGCGCCTCTCCCGCCGAACAGATCGATCGCAAGAGCGGTTACGACGCTCGTGCTCGCGATATTCACCAGGAGGTTTCCAAACAGCAGCGTCACCAGCAGCATCCGCGGCTTCGCAAGAAGTTCGTGAACCTTCCTTCCGCGCCCTCCCGTTTTCTTCATCGCGAGGACCGAGGATCTTGAGAGGGAAAAAAGAGCGGTCTCGGAGCCGGAAAAAAACGCCGAAAAAAGAAGCAGCAGGACTACGGACAACAGCAGGAGGAAGTGTTCGGTGATCTCCAATTCAGCGCTCACGACCTTTGGCTGGAATCGGCTTAGCCTCTTCCGCGATAAATGGAAGCTTATGGAAAGCCGGGCCCGGGATCCATAATCGTCATTCGATCATGTCGGCGAAACGTTCCCTTGCGACCGCGGCCTCTTCGCTGGCGGGATATTCCCTCACCAGACGCCTCACCACGCCCGCCGCAAGATCGCGATCGCCGATACCGTCGTAGCAGACAGCCATCCTGAGAAGCGAGGAAGGAGTCTTTCTTCCACGCGGATAATCCTGAAGTACCGCGGAAAACTCCTTTAACGCGTCGAAATGCTTGCCCAGTTCGACGTAACATTCCCCGCGCACGAACCGGACCTCTTCACAGAGGGGATGATCCTGATAATTCTCGAGAAAAGTCTGGGATTCGTCGAGCGCGATCTGGTATTCCATCCTGCTGAAGTCAAGGTATACCTGCCGGTGAATTTCCTCCGGCGAAGGTATCTCCGCGGATCCCGAAGGGATAGCGGGGTCCGTTCCAGCGGCGGCCCCATCACCGGACGGCCCGGGTTTATCCGGCGATGAGGCTTCGTTCTCCCGCGCGGAAGGTACGGCTCGTTCGCGTCTGTCCGCCGGCCGCGCGGCCGATCCGGTTCCGCTCTCCTCGATCTGTTGCGAAAGAGCGTTCAACCTGTCCTTCAGTTCCTCCAGATCGAGCCTTGTCTGCGCGTTGACGCCACGGTCATAATTCTGCTGTTCGGACAACATCTTCTCGACATTGTAGATCCTTCTCTGAAGAACCATGTTCTCCTTCAGAAGAGAATCGACCTTCGTCGAGGTTTCGATGGTCTGCCCGGGAGCTCTGAAAAACTTCCTTCCCCAGCACCCCGCGTTGAAGACCATTACGGCCAGCAGCAGGGCAGACAGCCCCATGCAGCAGATTCTTTTCATCGTCGTGTCCTATTTAACAACCATATGAGCCCTGCGGTTCTTCGCCCATGCGTCCTCGTTCTGGCCAGGATCGAAGGGCTTTTCTTCCCCGTAGCTCACCAGGGAGAGCCTGCGGGCGTTGACACCGTAGGCCACGTAGAAATCGAGGACGGCCTTGGCTCTTTTCTCGCCGAGCGACAGGTTGTATTCGCTGGTCCCGCGTTCATCGCAGTGGCCCTCGACGAGAAGATTCACCGCGGCATTGTCCATGAGGATCTCCGCGTTGGCGGAAAGCACGTTCTTGAATTCATCCCTGATGCTGAACTTGTCGTAATCGAAGAATATATCCTGCAGTTCGACCTGCTTCGCCTCTTCCACCGCGGGTATTGTCTTCACTGCGTCATCCAGCGGCGGGGGCGGGGGAACTATCTCTTCCGCAGGTTCTATATCCTGGATCTCAACCGTATCCTTTTTCCCGCACGAGGGTAGTATCATAATTGCCACAAGCGCGACGACCAGAAAAAACAAGCTTATACGAGTCATCGTGGAACACCTCCATCCTTTCCAGCAACCCGGGAAACCGACTCCGTCAGTTTTCCCATGTGTACATTCGACCGGGATGATAACGAAATCGGGCGGGATTGAAAACAATTATTTGCATTTTTTTAACGATCGATCCGCTTTTCATACGGCCCTTCCCGCCGCGGAACTCACGATTCCCTGCCGCGCGGCGCATGGCCGCGCCGTACCGTGCGGTGTCCGCCTTTCAGCGGAGCGTTCCCAGCGGCGACCATGCCGCCGATTCGCCTTCGGCGAGCCTTCTGCTGTTTCCCGTTTCGACATCGATGATCGCTATCCAGGGTTTTCCTCCATACCTGACCGTGGCGGCGACGTGTCTTCCGTCCGGAGCCCAGCAGGGGTCCTCGCAACTCAGTCCATCCTCGAAAACAGCCTCTTCCCACATACCGTCGGGGGCTATGAGGTTGAGTTGGAACCTCCATCCCTCCCTGGAGACGTACACGATCATGTCCCCTCCCGGAGACCACGCGGGGGACGTGTTGTATGAACCCCTGGTGGTGAGCCGCCTGGTATTTCCTCCGTATTTATCCATCACGTAAAGCTGCGGGCCGCCCGTCCTGTCCGAGACGAAGACGATCTCCCTTCCGTTCGGAGCCCAGGAAGGGGAACAGTCAATCGCCCGGTTGTCCGTCAGCCTTCTGACTATCTCTCCGTCGGCCTTCAGAAGATATATCTCGCTGTTTCCCTTCAGACTCAGCGTCACGGCGAGTTCGCCGTTTCCCGCGGACCAGCTGCCGGCGATGTTGATCCCCTGGCGGTGGGAAATGTTCGTCCTCGTGTTCCCCGAAAGGTCGATGAGATAGCAGTCGGGATTATCCCTCTTGTACGAGGTGAAACAGAACCTTTGAGCGTCGAGCCATTCGGGAGAGACAACAAGTTCGCCGCTGGTGATCCGTTTCTCCGCGAACCCGTCATAGTCCGCCATATAGAGGTTCTTGTTTTCCCCCTCCCTCCTCGTGAAAAGAAGCCGTGTCGTGGCGACGCCCGTTTCCCCCATGAGAAAGAAAAGTATCTCGTCGCTGAGATGGTGGGCGACGGTCCTTCTGGCCGCATCGACGAAGCTGTATCTTTTCGAGAATATCACCTCCCTGCTCGTATAATCGAGGAGCCTCGCGTCGAGATAGTATCTTTCCCCTTCGGCGGATACCGCCCCCTCGACGATGGCCGCCGCCGTCCTGCCGCCTGACAGCCCGTCGGCTCCGCTTTCGAACTGCAGCGGATCGAAGACACCGGTGTACGAAAGGTCTTTTAACAGGACGCCCGTCATATACGCGGCGATTCCGGACAGGTTTTCGCTGCCCGCGCCGAGGTCCCTGACGACTATCGGCACCAACCCCCCGCCCGTTTTCCCGGTGCTGAGATGAATATCCGTCTGCCCGGCCGCCGGGCCGGTGTGGACGATGACCGCGAGCAGGATCGCCGTTACTGCCGTTCTTTTCGTTCTTTTCAACATATTCCGATCTTTCCGTATCAATCCTTCTGGATGAATGTGAAATGTATCCCCAGCCAGGGATCGTCGAACGCTTTCGGCAGCGGAGGGAACGGAGCCGAGCTTCTCACCGCCCTTTGAGCCGACCTGTCGAAGTACTGATTGCCGGAACTCTTCTCCACACTTACGTCGCTGACCGATCCGTCCCGTGCGAGCCGGAAATAAATGACGCAGGAATGACCCTCACCCCTGCCGGACTCCGATGTGAACCAATTCTGGGACACCTTCCTTTCGACGGCCGAAAGATAGTAGGAAAAGGGGAACCGCGGAGCGTCGACGGCCATCGACGTCAGAGCGGTCCCGTCGCTGTTGACGGAGACATCCATGCCCTTCTCCTCCGTTCCCGCCTCCTTCTTCTTTTCCCGCACGACCTCGGGTTTCTTTTCCGATTCCTTTTTCTTCTCCGCGGCAGGTTTGGGTTTCGGCGTTGAAGGCTCGGGCGCCTTCGCGTCGGGCTTGTTCTCCGGTTGCTGCCCGGTTTTCACCGTGACCGGTTGAAATATCTTCACCGAATATATATTCTGCGGCAACCGCATCTCGGGGACCGTCTTTACGACGAAAAACAGCGCCGCGAGCACAAGGATATGCGTGATCAGCGAAATAAGAAATGAAAACCTCATCCTCCCGGCCCTCCGCTCTCGATCAACGTTTTTCGTCCTGCTCCGCTATCAGGCCGAGATCCTCTATACCCATCATCTTGACGCGCGCGATGACCCTCATGACCGATCCGTACCTTGCATCCTTGTCGGCCCTGAGGAATACCCTGGGCGCCTCCGCTTCGAGCTCCTTGCGCAGCTTCGAGGCGAAATCCTCCCACTGAACCTGCTCCCTCCCAATGAAAACGGCCCCTTCCCTGTCTATCGAAATCGTCACTCCCTCACGCTCTTCAATGACCCTGGCCTCCGCCTTGGGGAGACTGAGCCTGACTCCGGCCTGCAGGAACGGGGCGGTGAGCATGAATACGATCAGCAGCACCATCATGACGTCGACCAGGTTGGTTATGTTAATTTCCGCCATGGACGAGTAGCGACTGCGTTTCATCATTTCCTCCTGAAAGGCTTCCGGCGGGCGCTCTTATCCGCCGTCGTGCCGGCGACGGCCGCTCAACCTTGTTCGAGTTCGGAGTATCTGCGCTCGAGGATGCGCGTTTTCAGGCGAACCGAGAAGGATGAGAGCTCCTCCTCCCTTCGCCTGATCACTCTCAGGATGGCGTTGTACCCGATGACGGCGGGAATCGCGGCGCCGAGCCCGAATATCGTGGTGATCAGGGCGTCGGCGATGCCGGGACCTATGACGTAGAGATCCGCCGATCCCTTCTCGCCCATGTTCATGAACGAACTCATGATGCCCCAGACAGTGCCAAGAAGCCCGAGAAAGGGCGAAATGGTGGCCGTCGTCGAGAGAAATATCAGGTACGATTCCCACTCCGAGACGATGGACTCTATCCTCGATCCGATGAACATGTCGAGGTTGGACAGATCCCTTAATTCCCCGTCGGCGATTTCCCCGCCGACCGACTGCGCCAGTCTCGCCTCGGGGGAATCCGGGAAGGCACCGGCTTCCACGGTGAGCTGCCTGAGGGATCGTTCGCCCTTGAAGATATTAAGAAATCCCGCGCTCTGCCTGCCGGATCTGACGAACAACCTGATTTTCTCGAAGATGATAGTCCATGATACGATCGACAACAGCAGCAATATCACCAGAATGGTCATCGCCAGCGCACCTGTATTGAAAACCAGCTCCGAGAAGCTGCCCGACATCTGCATGAAAACCGGCGACCCGTCGAACCCCATAAACATCCTCCTTGTCCAGTGCCACAGCGCACACTAACATTGTACAAACTCGGGGTCAAGTTTGTTTCACCGCCGCCGCGGGTTGAAGAGCTGGAATACCGCCCGCGTTCGCACGTTCCACCGGGACGGGAAACGGGCCTTCTGCCCGAGCCATCCGGCCTCATTTTTCCCGAAACTTCACGGGAGTAAAAACGTACTTAAATATAGAACTGATCGGCACGGAGTACCTCTCCGGACAGCAGCGGGATGAAATGATCGAAAGGATCCCGGGTTTGCCTTGTAAAAATCCCTGAAAATCACTATACTATTATAGTGATCAGGGGTTCCGGTACCATCGGCCAGCAGAGGGTACGGGATATTTCCCGGCTTAACCACCCCTGGAGGGAGTGAGTGTAATGAAACGCAAGCAGTTGCTCTTCCTTCTGGTCGTCGCGATATTATCCTTCGGCGGGGTCAACGCATCCCCCGTTGAGATTACAAGATCCTCGTCAACCTCGTACGCATCGGCGAGAAGCGACGTCGACCTTTCGCTGCGCCTTATCGGCGGCAAGGGTTCCGTCTTCATGCCGGGCCGCGATATCAACCTGACCTTCGAGACCAGCAGGGACGCATACGTGGTCATCTATGGCATAGACAGCGAAGGTCTTGTCCAGCTTCTCTTTCCCATGGACGGGATCCTTAAAAAGGTCGAGGGACAGAAGGTCCATTTCCTTCCCGAAAGGGACGGAGGGATCAAGTGGGAAGTCAGCGGAAAGACCGGCATGGAATACATCCACGCCGTCGCAGTCACCGGCATGGACAGGATAGACGCCGGCGAATTGCGCTTCCTCGCACAGAACGCCGGCGCCCCCGCCGACCGGCAATACCGGATCGACTCGGATCCGATGCTCGCGTTCAACACGATCGACGAGGCCCTTGTCTTAGACGCTCCCGGCGTACCGATCGCGACCGACTATACGTATTTCTACATCAACAGGGAGGTCGACTATCCCCGTTATCTCTGCTCTAAATGCCACGGCGAAGGCAGAATCGCCGATCCATACGCGATGGAATGCCCGGAGATAGTCATAGAAAAGCTTGAATACGAAAACGAGGACAATCTTCAGTACCCGTATCCGTCCCTGTTCGCCATAAGGCATGTCGGCGGTGACGACGATTACTACGAGTCCTCCGGCTACGCGGACAACATCACCGGCGGATGGGATGACGAGGATTATTACGACGACGATTCGAATATCTATCTTTCGATATATTACACCGATTACGATTACCCCCACAGGTTCGATTATCCGGCGTTCAGGAGCTGGTACTTCTCCTACTACGATCCCTGGCGCTGGGACTACGACCCATGGGGCTGGGGATTCTCGTTCACATGGGGCTGGGACGATTACTATTATCACCACTGGCCCTACCAGTCCTGGTACTCTCACCGCTACAACTGGTACAACTGGAATTGCATGTACGGATACAACTATTGCTGCGGAGGCTGGTACACGCCGTGGTACCATCATGGACATCATTTCAACGACTACGACCATCATCGCAAGGACAGATCGGTTTACGCCGACAGAAGTTTCACGAAACGCAACCTGAACTACGCCGCCTCTTCGGTCAGATCTTCAAGGGATAAAACAGTCGCCGGCAGCAGGCTCGGCGCCACAAAAACGGCCGCTGCGTCGGCGAGGAAAATCGAACGCGAAAAAGACTCCAGGGCCGCCGTCGCAACTCGAAGAAGCGTTGCGACTTCCGCCTCGCAGACAAGATCGTCCCTCGAAGGGTCCGGAAACGGGGAAGTCCGCAGAAGGGTGATCCACGGAATCGACAACGGAACCCGGGCGGCGACCAGGACCGGACAACCCCGTGGTAACCGCGACGGCGGGGACCCGGCGGTTCCATCGACCGATTCGGGCACAAGACGGATGTACAGAGAGACCGGAAAATCAGCGAACACGGAAAAGAATTCCAGAAGCCGGCTTTGGAGGAGCAGGGATACGGACCGTACCGACCCGGCCAGGGAAAGCACCACCTCTCCAGATAATAAAGGAGAGGATTCGCAGATCAGGAAAAGAACCGAAAGGATATCGAACCCCGCCCGGGAGGGCAGGAAATCGGAATCCCGTTCCACGGAAAGCCGGAAGAGCGAAAACGAAGATTCCGTGAGAAAAAACAGCTCTTCTTCCGGCGGTTCCGCGCCGGCCCGTTCGTCAAGTTCGGGCAGCCAGGGAGGTTCTTCGTCCGGCGGTAAAAGCGGCGGATCGGGCCGGGAAAAGAAACGTTGAAATCCGGCGAAAATCGTTACGATCACGGGGATGCCCCTGCATCCCCGTTTTTGTGGGGGGGTGGGGCCGGTCCGGGGTCTCACGCAGGACCGGCGATCATCCGGCCGCCGGCATTGCGCCGGCGCCGAATATCAGCAGGCAGCGCGCCGATCAGCGGAAAAACGGTCCAGAAGAAACCTGTACCGCGACCACCCCGCCGTATTGACCAGCACGACCCTGTCTTCGGGATCGATTCGTCCCGATCCCACCAGCGAAATCAGTCCGGCGAGCGCGGAGGCGCCTTCGGGCGACGGAAAAACACCCGAAAATGCCGCCATCATCCCGACAGCTTCGATTATATCTTCATCGGCTACAGACACGGCCGTCCCGCCCGTGTCCCGCAGCGCATCGAGGATCTGTCTTCCGGCTCTCGAACCTGGAACTCTTATTCCGGAAGCGATCGTTTCCGGGGATTTCCACGCATCGACCGACGCTGCACCCGATTCCATCGCCCTCACTACAGGGGCACACCCGGACGATTGCACGGCGACCATGCCGGGACGTTTGCGCCGCAACCATCCCAGTTCTTCCATTTCCCTGTACGCCTTCCATATAGCCACGATGCCGGTCCCGCCGCCGGTGGGAAATATTATCCAGTCGGGAGAATCTCCTCCCAGTTGATCCTCTATCTCGAACGCTATCGTTTTTTTGCCTTCCACGCGGCAGGGCTCCCTGAAAGTGCCGAGATCGATCGCATCGCAGCCGGCCATTTCCGCTGCCATCCTCCTTGCCGCGTCCGGAAGAACGCCTTGGCAGACAACGACTTCCGCGCCGTAAGCCCTGCATTCCTCCTCCACGCCCGGCGGCGTCTCCCACGGGATGTATATCCTGGCCATGAGGCCGCACGACGCAGCGTAGGCGGAAAGCGCCAGGCCGGCGTTCCCCGCCGACGGCATCCAGGCGAAACGAACTCCAAGATCGACCGCCCTGGTCACCGCTGCGGCGATGCCGCGCGCCTTGAACGACCCCGTCGGGTTCGTCGATTCGTCCTTGATGAACAATCCCCTCATGCCCGTCTTCTGCGCCAGTCTTACCGCGTCGATCATCGGAGTATTGCCTTCCCCGAGGGAGATCTCCCGTCTGAACGGGGGAAGCAGATCTCTGAATCTCCATATTCCCTGCCCGGGGGAAAAGAATTCCTCCCTCGTGACGAGGCCGCGCAACATCGGCAGGTCGTACCTGCCGAGAAGCGGTCCGCCGCACGACGGGCAATCGCCGGCCAGCGAGCCGGCGGGGACTTCCCTTTCGCAATTACCGCACCGGTACCCTTCAAAAAACCTCATAATATTCCTCCCGTCATGTTATCATCTGAACCTGCGACATGTTATCCCCCGCCGGGGTCTCGTTGTCAACCGAACTTGAAGGAAAAAATGTACTGGAAGGAAATAAACGGACTGAAACTGGGCGGTTTCGCTTCGCTTGGAATACTGGCGCCGGAACTTACACTGCTGTTCTGCTCGAGAATCGGGGGCTGCAGCGTGCAGCCGTTCGACTCCATGAATCTGGGGAATAACGTCGGCGACGATCCCGAAGCCGTTCGCCTCAACAGGAAAAAACTGTTCGACTCGCTGGGCCTGGATCCGGAGAGACTCGCGCGGGGACGGCAGGTACACGGAGAGCGGATCGAAACGGTCGATTCCGGAGGTCTCTACGAAGGGACTGACGGCCTGATCACAACCGAAAAAGGTCTCGCTCTCGCGATCAGCACGGCGGATTGCTATCCCGTTTTCATTTACTCTCCCACCGAAAAGGTGCTCGCCGCTCTTCACGTCGGCCGAAGCGGCGCACGCGCGGGGATCATCGGAAAGGCTTTCGGGATATTGCATGAGCGGCACCGCATCGACCCTTATGCGACGATCGCCATAACCGGGCCCGGGATCTGCGGCGACTGTTACACCGTGAGCGGCCACGACTCCGCCGGATTCCCGGCCGAGACCACCCGGATGGAGAAGGGCCTCCGGCACCTCGATCTTCTTCGCTTCTGCCGGCTGGAATTCCTGAAGGCCGGCCTGAGGGACGAAAACATCAAAAACGCGCAACTGTGCACCTCATGCAGCGCGGGCCTGTGTTATTCGCACCGCAGGGACGGCGGCCGTACGGGAAGACACTGGACTATCGCCATGATAGGACCTTCCCCATGACGATCTGTTTGACTTGAACCGGCGCAGTGATTATCCTACCTTAGGGCTTTGCCGGAAAGAGTGCCGTCTCATGAACAGAACCGACATCGAATCGATAAAACCCTTCATCGTGATGGAAGTCCTCGAAAGAGCGCTGGAGCTCGAAAAAAAGGGCAGATCGATAATTCACATGGAGATCGGCGAACCCGATTTCCCCACTCCTTCGAAGATAATCCGGGCGGGGATCGGATCGCTGTCGGGAGGCGATACCCATTACACCGACAGCAGGGGCATACCGGAGCTGCGGCGCGCGATCGCGGAATACCACGGAAAACGCTACGGGACGAACGTCGACCCCGGCAGGGTGATCGTAACGATGGGCGTTTCCCCCGCGCTGCTCCTGGTGCTTTCGTCGCTGATGGAAAAAGACGGCGACGAGATCATCATGGGCAACCCCTGTTATCCCTGTTATCCCAATTTCGCCAGGTACCTGGGGGCGAGGCCGAAGTTCATTTCGACAAAAGAGGAAGACGGATTTCAGCTGAGACCCGCCGACGTGGAAAAGGCTATAAGCCCCGCCACAAGGGCCATAATAATCAATTCTCCGGCAAACCCGACGGGAACCCTCATTCCGCCGGAAGATCTCGAAGCCCTTGTCTCGATGGGAGTGCCGGTGGTCAGCGACGAGATTTACCACGGTCTCGTATACGGCGAAAAGGAACATTCCGCGCTCGAGTTCAGCGACCGGTGTTACGTGCTCAACGGTTTTTCGAAGCTTTTCGCCATGACGGGCTGGCGGCTTGGATATGTCATACTGCCCGAAGGCGCCCTGAGGAGAATCCAGATTCTTCAGCAGAACTTCTTTATCTGCCCCGGTTCCTTCGCTCAGAGGGCCGCAATAACGGCGCTCGGCGAGAATCATCCTGAAATAGACGAAATGCTCGCCCTGTACGACGAACGCCGCCGGTTTCTTCTCGACCGCCTTCGGTCGCTGGGCCTGTGCTGCGCGGTGGAACCGAAAGGGGCCTTCTACATTTTCGTCAATGCCCGGCACATAGCGGCGGATTCGTACGGCCTCGCGTTCGATATCCTTGAAAAGGCCGGAGTGGCCGTCACCCCCGGCATCGATTTCGGAGAAAGAGGCGAGGGATACCTGAGGATCTCGTACGCCAATTCACTGGAACATCTGAAGGAAGGAATGGACAGGCTGGAAGAATATCTTCATGCCCGGCGCGACCTTTGACGGCCCGCGCTCGATGCGTTCAACGAAAGGAGACCGCGGTGAAAGGAATTCTCGGAACGATCGTCGTCGCAACCATGCTGATGACTCCTGCTGTCGTTTCCGCCGGGACCATGCCGGTAGGCTTTTCGGCAAAGGGGGGAATAGGTGTCGCTTACGTCTCCATGAACGAACTGAACAGCCAGTTCAGCCTGCTCAGGCGGAGCCTGAATACCGACCTCGTTTCGATCGACAACGGTTTTCAGGCCTATATCGAGGGCAGGGTCTGGTTCTTCGACCGTGTGGCGGCCATCGTCGGCTGGGAACATTACTGGATCGACGCGTCGATCGACGCGGGCACCTATGCGTTGATCTTCAAGGCCCCCACGAGCACGATCCTCGTCGGAGGCGCGGTCAAGGTGTTCGGGTTTCCCGAGTTTGTCGATATAAATCTGGGCGTCAGGGGCTCTTTCTCGAATACGATCTACGGTTCCAATGAATTATTGAACACTGCGATCCTCGACGAATACAAGAACAACGCGTACGGATGGGATATCTTCGCGGAGACGACCACCGCCTTTCTGCGCCCCGTCGAAGTCGGATTCATCCTGGGGTACAGAAACCTCGAGATCTCCGAATTGAAAAACAAGTTCGACGACCGGGCGGAGCATTCAATCTCGGGAAAACCGGTCGTGCTGGATTTCAGCGGCGCTTATTTTTACATGACGGCCGGTTTCAGGCTTTGGTAATCGTTCCGCCTTACGGGGAAAATTCGATCGCCCTGCCTGGCGAGTATATGCCTCCCAGCCGATTCGTCCGTCTCAGAATTCCTCCGTGGTGACGACCGAGAAGATGTCATATCTTCCCTTTTCATTCACCCTGACCCTGCAGGCCGCTATGGCGGGATCGTGTTCGAAGAAAAGGATCCAGTCTTCCGCGGCCGCTCTGGCGAGCAGTTTTTTCTTTTCGGCCAGGGTTTGCAGGGGAAAATGGTCGTACGCCATTATCCACGGAAGGTTGACGTGCGAGGCCAGAGGAATCAGGTCCGCGCAGTACATCAGGGTCTTTCCCGACGACTCGATCAAAACGACCTGGTGGCCCGGAGTATGACCGTCGGTCGGAATTACGCGGACTCCGTCGAAAACCGTCGCTTCACCCTCGACAAGATCGAGCCGGCCTTCTTCCCTCATGGCCAGGAAGTCGGCCGGGAAAAAGCTCGCCCTGTCTTTCTCGTTCGGGTCCTGCGCCGCTTCCCACTGCCGTTTCTGGACGTGATGCGCGGCGTTCGGAAAGGTCAGCCGCGCCCTCCCTTCCCCGTCGATATAGGTGTATCCTCCGGCGTGGTCGAAATGAAGATGCGTGACGAAGACGTCGGTCACCGAACTGGGATCGATCCCCTTTGACGAAAGGAGCCCGCCCAGGGGACCGCACTCGATCCGGTAGTTGCTCGTCATTTTATCGTCCAGCTTCGCGCCGGCCCCGCTGTCTATCACGAACCTGCGGGTTCCGTCTTCACCGTAGAGGACTCTCATGTGCATCGAAATGCGGTTGTCGTCGTCGGCGGGATTCGTTTTCTGCCACAGCACCTTCGGGACCACTCCGAACATCGCTCCGCCGTCCAGCCGGAACGACCCCGTTTCGATCGCCTGAAGCCTGAACCCTCCCAGAATCATTTCTCATCCTCAACGACGACCCCGGTCCCGTAGACGAGAAGCTCCGCCGCTCCCTCCATCATCGAAGCCGTGGTGAAACGGCAGGCGATAATGGCGTTCGCCCCTAATTCCTCCGCTTCGCCGACCATTCTGTCCAGTGACTGCTCGCGCGATTCGGCGATCATCTTTGTATATTCGACGATCTCGCCTCCTGCGATATTCCTTAAAAACGCCATGATATCCCTTCCCACGTTGCGCGCACGCACCGTGTTCCCCCTCACCAGGCCGAGAACGCGGACGATCCTTTTGCCGGGAATGCCGTCTGTGGTCACAATAAGCATAAATTGACGCCTTTCGGTATAAGTTACGGAGATTCTAACGTATGATATCCCTGTACCTGTCCGTTTTTTTCTGATGAATCCTCTCCCTGACCACGGAAAGAAGCAAAAGCAGAAGACCGGCGGCAAGAACCGCCGCGGAGACCTTCACGAAGGTCACCGGGCCGAAATTGCGGCCGATCTCCACCAGCCCGAAAAGAGCTGTGGCGATTACGCCGGCGATGACGAGTATCCACGCCGTCCTGCGTTCCCCCCTTCTGTAGATCGATTTCCAGTATCCTTCCCAGAAACTGTCCATGGGGTCCCTGATACGCATCCTGCCGGCGAGAGCGTCGATCCTGCCCAGTTCGCCGATCGAACGCCTGCACGTCCGGCAATCCGCCAGATGCCTCTCGAATTCGATCGCCTGCTCCGGGGTCATCTCCCCGTCGATATAGCGCATGCCGTCGTGTTCCATCCTGTTACAGTCCATTATTCGTCCTTTTCCGCGCAGCGGCGCTCGAACCTGTCCCTGAGGATGTCGTAAAGCGCTTTTCTCGCGTAGAACAATCTCGACATCACGGTCCCTTCCGAGATGTCGAGAGCCTCGGACAGCTCCCTGTAAGAAAGATCGTGAAAACTGCGCAGCACTATGATTTCCCTATGTTCCTCGGAGAGACCGAATAACGCCTTCCAGAGGGCTTCCGAATCCTCTTTTTTCATGAGCACCCCGTCGGGCTGCGGCCGCGGGCATTCCTTCTCTACCAGCACATCCATCGAGATCTCGCCGCGGCTCGATCTGCTTCGGATGAAATTCAGGCATCTGTTCCTCAATATCCTGTAGAACCAGGGGAAAAACGGCCTGTCGGTGTCGAAACTTTCCCTCCCTCGATGAGCGGCCATGAAAGCCTCCTGGGAAAGATCCCTGGCGTCCTCGACATTTCCCACAAACCCGAGAGCTATGGCATACGCATTTTTCATGGTCATGTTCACTATCTCTTCGAAAGCCCTAGCGTCGCCCTTTTTCCAGGCCACCAAGGTTTCCTTCCGTATTCCTGCCGAATCATCCGACATCTTTACACCCGTACTACAGACCTGGAAGCGGTATTATTCAAAAAAAAACGTCCTTTCAGAACGTCGATAATATACCGGAATCGGCATTAACAACTAAAGGAGAATCTGAAGGCGCCGTACGGGAACAGGCCGTGATCGATTCGGGGAACCGGTCACGATCGCCCGCCCGGTTACCTTTCCCGGGGCTTTTTTGCGATCCTGCCCCCGGAAACGATAATTTCAAGCGACCTTTTTTCAGTCAACCCGAGAGTCTGGAAGGCGTTCCCCCTGTTGACGGCTATTTCCAGATATCCCCAGCTGTTGAAAAGAGCCATCAGGGCGTCGCCTTCCCCCTGTTCATAGTACCTGTAGACGCCGTTTATGCGTTTTCCGGCAAGTCGAATCCTGAGCTGCTCGGGTTTAAATTCACCGTCGAAAACGGATGCCAGGAAATCCTCGCTTATATTCGTAATGATATTGCCGAAGGCGTCGACATAAACGGCCCTGCCGGACACATCCTTCTCCTTATTCAGATACGGCTCCATAGCGGGCACCGTGAGAACCGATTTTACCTCCCTGCCCATTGTCCCCGGGGTTATCCCATTCGAGAGGTGCGCCGCGATCGGCGCGAAAACATCCCTGCCCCAGAAAGTGGATCCGTGCAGGTCGAGAGTATATTTTCCCGGTGCGACTTCGAAAACACCCCTGGCCGGACCCTTTTCAAAGATCGAACTGAGGATGCCGTTGTCCGGGGCGACGAAATAATGGCTGTCCGTTTCGACGACGAGGTTCTTCCTTTTGCCGCCGACGCCCGGGTCGACGACGCACAGAAAAACCGTCCCTTTCGGGAAATAATTGAAGCTGTTGCCGAGGATGAAGCTTCCTTCCCTCACATCCTGCGAGGAAACGTTGTGACTCAGGTCTATGATCCTGGCCGACGGATTGATCGCACAGATGACGCCCTTCATGACTCCAATGTACCAGCTGGACCATCCGAAATCGGTGAGCAGAGCTATGGCCGGGGATCCTTTGCGCGTTCTCCTTTCGGGCATGGCAACGCACTCCTTTCCCGGATTGCAGGTTCCGTGGACAATACGATGGGTGCCGGGTATCAGATTAATTTAAACGACGCGGAAATGTCAAAAGGATTAAAACGGCGGCATCCGGCGCGGCGGTGAAACCGGCCGTCCCTTCCGGCGGGCCAGGCCCCGTAAGGGGCCTTTCAGAGAAGATTGATGATCTCCGCGGCGGACTGGATCTCCTTGAAGAGGGATTCCTTGAAATCGTCAAGAAAGCCCTTTTCTATCCGGAAGATGTCGTCAATGTGTTCGGATTTCAAGCCCTTCATGAAATCGCCCGGAAATCCGTACCCGATGTCCCGGACCGCGCCGTCGGCCATCCTGATGACTGCGACCTCGAGAAGGAATTCGTCGCTAATCTTGTCGAGATCGTTGTGATGGTCCGCGATTATGCACCTGAGTTCGCGCGAGAAATTCCAATGTTCCGCGAAAAGTCCGCCGATCCGGGCATGATCGGTTCCAATCACGATTTTTTCCGCCTCCCGGATATAGAGACCGCCCCCGGCCGCCGTGGACAGGGCCTCGGCATATTTATCCGGAAACAGGAGATTCATCGCGAACTTTCCTATATCATGAAGTATCCCGGCGCAGAAACAGAGTTCGCTGTCTACCCCTTCGACTTTCCTGGCGAACATCTTCGACGCGACGCCCACTCCGACACTGTGCCTCCAGAAATCGCGCATGGGAAAATATCTGTTGGTCCCCTTGAGTTTTTTCAGCATCGATGTCACCGATACGGCGATCACTAGATTTTTAACGGCGTCGAATCCCACATTTACGATGGCGCTTTTCACGCTGCTGATCTCGCTTGGCATATGGTAGAAAGGCGAATTCGCGAGCCGGATGACCTTGGCAGTGAGGGCCTGGTCGAGCGAAATTATCCTTTCTATGTCCGAAGAGGAACTATCGGGACACTCGAGCACGGACCAGATCCTCATCAGGACATTGGGAATGGTGGGAAGATCCGATATCTTCCTGACGATACCGTCCAGGGATTCCTCCTGCAGGAGCGTCCCCGCTTCGGTCCGCGTCCCCACGATATCCTTTTTGATGTCATTTTGAGTCGCCAATTCAAGGGCTCCCGGGTCGTTTACATGAAGGTCGTCAACTCCTGCTGCAAAATCGCCTTTATCGAATCGACCATTTTCTCCAGTTCCTTCTCCGTGACGCCGAGCCTTATCGCCGATATCTCCGACGAAAGGTCGAGTTCCGGCTCCTTTATGAAACCGAGCCCGAGTTTATGGCAGAGCTTGTTGGCAAGATCGATGTAATAGACAAGCTGGCTGTCGCCGCCGGTTTCCGCCGTCACGTTATGGTGTTGCCTGACCGCTTCTTCGAACTCTTCCGACAGCTTCCATTTTTTCATGAGAAGAGCGCCGACCTCGGAATGCGTGAACCCGAGCATCTCCACCTCGACGACGTTGAAATGCCTGCCGGTGTTGTAAACTTCCTCGACTATGCCGTCGAACATGTCCGGCAATTTCTGCAGTATGACAAGCTTGCCTATATCGTGTAGCAACCCGCCCATGAACGCTTTTTCCACCATGGAAGGTTTGATCTGCTGGGCGATCAGGCGGGCGGAAATGGCCGCCGCCACCGAATGTTCCCACATGAGCTTGTCCTTGAGCCCGAGGATCTTTCCTCTCCTTGTGAACTCGTAGAGGTTCCTGGTCGCGCTCATTATGGAAAGGCTCCTGATGGAGTTGAATCCCAGCATGACGATTGCGTCGGAAAGAATCTCGATCCTGCGGCTGCATGCGTACAGCGCCGAGTTGGCTATCTTGAGAATGTGGCTGGTCAGCCCCTGGTCCTTCGATATGATTTCCTGGAGCGTATTCGCGTTGGTCGACGGATTGTTGACCACATCCATCACGCGCCTTGCCACATATGGCATCGGGGGAAGATCCCCTGTCAACATGATCAGCTTGTCTATCGAAAGTTTCTGAGTCATTTTACGGTTACGGTCCAAACCCGTTTTGCCGGCTTACCGGTCGTTTTCCCTCGCTCCGACGTGCATGTACAATCTGACAAGTTCCCTATCCAGGCTGAGCTGCCCGGCTATTTCATCTTCCCCTGCTCCGCTGCGCCCCATCGCCATGACCCGCCGGGGGATGTCCGATCCCGTGTCCCTGCAGGCATTCGTCAGTCCCGCCGTCAGGATCCGCGGTCTTTCCTCGATCAATCTCGCGCAAGCGTCCAGGCATGACCCGACCGATCCCTCGAGACGGTCTATTACCTCCGCCATTCTCACGGCCAGTCCCGGCGCTTCGTTTTCGAGACCCGGGGAAGCGGACATGTATGTGTTCACGACAGCCGGGGCCGGCGCGAGCACAGGCTTGACCTGTTCAACGCGTTCCCTCCTCTTCCGTCTCCGAAATATTATCAGACCCGACCCCAGGGACAGAACGAGGGCTATGCCCCCCGAAAACAGCAGGGCGGACATAAACGAAAGAGATTCAATGAATTCCATATTGCTCTCCATTTCAACGGGTTTCGGCAGAAATCGCCGTTTCTTGAGCGATCATTCTTCACGCTCTCCGGTCGATTTTATGCTCGTCGTCGGGCTCGTGACCGGGTTTCTTTTTCTTTTTCCCGTCACCGGGTTCGTCGTCTTCCTTTTTCCTTTCCTTCCCTGATTTGTTTGACGGCACGATATGGTACGCCGGTACCAGTCCATCCGTCGGTTGTATCCTGTCGACCATTACCATCAACCCCCGGGCAGCCGTCCGCAGTCATTTCAGGTCCTGTCGCGGTTGGGGGACGGCGATATTTCATCGAGTCATTTTTTCACCGTCTGTTCCCTGCCTTGCCCTTTCGGCGGTTCCTCGGACTGAGCCGGCATGTATACCGCCGCGGCGTTCCACATGATATTCAGCGCCGCGCCCATGAAATAGAATATTACGAACGTGATGCTCGCGCGTTTTATAAAAACAAGCAGTGATACGTTCTGGAATACGCTGATAATGGAGGCCGTCAGCGTGGCTCCGAAAGTCAACGTATTGAAAAACATCTTCATAGGTCAGACTATCCCGATCAGGAGTATGCAGGCTCCTCTTCGACGGTTTCTTCGTTCACCCGTGCCGGGCGGGCGTCATCGTATCCCGCGCCGTCTTCCTGATTTTCGGACAGGACCCGTGGACTTTTAGCGATATCTTCCGTTTTTTCCGGTTCGGCATCTTCCGTGACGCTGTCGATCATCGAGACGAGTTTTTCAATACTGGCTATCTCGAGCCCCCTGTCAAAATCGGGCGAAGCGTTGAGTATCGAGAAGGGCAGCAGCCTTTCGGCGAGCAGGTCGAGAAACGACGCTTGCCCGCACAGGATATCGAGCTTCGTGAGCACGCAGAAATCGCAGGCGAGCGCGTTGAAAAGGTCCAGATCGACCTGCAACTGCCGTTTCGAAACGTTGAGATCGAACACGAAATGCCGCGTGAGAATATCTATCCTCGACATCACCTTGATGAACCTGTCGGTGGTAAGTTCCTGAACCGTCCGGACGCAGGGAGTGTCGACCAGGACCGTCGTTTCTCCGTCAAGAGCCCCGAGGAGCCTTTCGAATTCCATCAGACTGTACGCCGCGAAGGACCTTATCCCGATCGTATCCGCCACCACTTCGAGCCTTCTGACCTCTCCGGCGTGTCTCGGGAACACCGTCACCACGGCGACATCCCTCCCGGCATCCGCGAGTCTCCCCGCCAGCTTGATCACGAGACTGGTCTTTCCGCAACCTCCGGTCCCGAAGAACATATGGGTTCCGGAAACGTCCGTCCAGTCGGCCGCATCGGCCACCTTCAGATGCCGTTCAAGATGATGCCTCGCCGCTTCATCGGCGTCCCGGTAACCCCCGTCATCCGACTTGAAGAACGAATCGGATACGACGCCGATCGTGTCTGCCGACACATCGCCCGCCTTGAGGAGATCGTAAAGGGGATACTCCCGGTACTTTCCGGCAAGCTCGGACAATTTTTCCTCGAGAGTCTGAATCGACGTTTCAAGGCTTTCGAGCCTTTTGATCTGTACGAGAATTTCCCTGCCCGAAGCCCCGGTCGCCCGGAGGGCGCCTTCCGGGCGACCCTTTTCCTTTTCCGGTCCGCGCCCGCCGGACGCTTCTTCGGTGACCGTCAATTCGAAGATCTTTTCGGATCCCAGTCCGCCTTCCTTTTTTCGCCTGATCTCCCTTGTCCCGAGAATCAGCGCGCCGGGGCCGAATTGTTCCCTCACCTTTTTCATCGCTCCCTCGAGCGATATGTCAAGCACCGTGCTTGTTTTCCGATTCATTGATCTTCACCATCCCTACCGACTTCACGTCCACGTCCCTGGTTATTTCCGCGTATGAAAGCGTGACCAGGAACGGGAAAGTCGGTTCTGCAAACCTGTGAAAGGCCAACCTGATTAAAGACGAGCAAAGTATCACCGGATGCACTCCCATGGCGCTGACCCTGTCCACTTCCGACCGGATGGAAGTCAGCACCTTCTTTGTGAATTCCGGGCTCAGACTCAAAACCTTGGATCCCGAGGATGCTTCCACGGCGCGCACCATCGTCTCCTCCACCTCCGGATGAATCACTATCA
Source organism: Candidatus Krumholzibacteriota bacterium (assembly GCA_041309605.1). GTDB lineage: Bacteria > Krumholzibacteriota > Krumholzibacteriia > Krumholzibacteriales > Krumholzibacteriaceae > JALOPX01. The sequence goes on along the minus strand of JBFYZH010000060.1, from coordinate 4,369 downwards.
CCGACAGGGTCCCTTCGCCGCCCAGATACCTGCTGATTATCGAACGGCCCAGAGACTCCCTGATGCGTTCCGATATGTAATCTATGTCCCTGGTCTGCGGGATATAGTAGGCTATCGATTCAAGTATGGTGATCATGTCCTTGATCGACACCCTTTCCCTCAACAGGTTGGACAGCACCTGCTGCAGAAAAGCGTAGGTGATCTGATCGGGAAAAAGGTCCTCCACCACGGCCGGCGCGTATCCCTTGACCTTCTCCACCAGGTCCCTTACGTCCTGACGGGTCATTATCTCGTCCGCGTGTTTGTGGACTATTTCGTTCAGATGAGTGGCTATCACGGCGCTCGGTTCCACAACGGTAAAACCGTTGATCTCGGCCTTGTCGGAATCTTCCTTCCTGATCCACAGCGCCGGCATGTTGAAAGCCGGCTCCCTGGTTTCGATCCCCTCAATGCTGTTATCAAGGGCCCCCGACCTGATCGCCAGCAGGCGATCCACATATATCACGCCGCTCGCGATCTCGACACCCTTCAGCTTTATCCGGTACTGGTTCTGTTTCAGCTGCAGGTTGTCACGTATCCGTATCGGGGAAACATGCAGCCCGAGATCCACCGCGGCCTGCTTGCGTATATTCGTCACTCTCTTGAGGAAATCGCCCCCCATATCCTCGTTGACGATGGGTATCAGTCCGTACCCGATCTCCACTTCGAGCCTGTCCACGTAATAAAGTTCGTCCTGTTCGACCGGGTCCACGTCCTCCTGCACGGGTTTTTCCTGTTCGTCCGCCAGCGCCCGCTCGGCGCGGCGGCGCATCGCCGCGAACAGGGCGAAAAACAGCACGCCGAGCAGTAAAAAGGGGATTTTCGGCATTCCGGGCACTATGCCCAGCCCGAGAAGGGTTATCGACACGATCATCATGACCTTCGGATAGCTGAATACCTGCCTGCTGATTTCCTGGCCGAAGTCCCTCTTGCTGGCGGCCCTGGTGACGATCATACCCGCCCCTGTAGAGACGATCAGGGCGGGTATCTGGGTCACCAGGCCGTCCCCGACCGTAAGCATCGTATATGTCCTTGCCGCTTCTCCGAGGCTGAGTTTGTGCTGCAGGACCCCGATGATCAGTCCACCGATGATGTTTACGAGCGTTATGATTATCCCCGCTATCGCGTCCCCCCTCACGAATTTGCTCGAACCGTCCATCGCTCCGTAGAAATCGGCTTCACTGGAGATCTTCGCCCTTCTTTCCCTGGCTTCCGCTTCGGTGATTACTCCGGAATTAAGGTCGGCGTCGATGCTCATCTGTTTTCCCGGCATCGCGTCGAGGGTGAAGCGGGCGGCCACTTCGGCGATTCTGCCGGCGCCCTTGGTGATCACGATGAACTGAATCACCACGATGATGAGAAATATCACGAGACCTATCACGTAATTCCCCTGAACCACGAAATTGCCGAAAGAAGAAATAACTTCACCGGCGTACCCCTGCGACAGGATCAGCCTGGTGGAGGCGACATTGAGCGCAAGGCGGAACAGCGTGACGATGAGAAGCAGGGAGGGAAAAACCGAGAACTCCAGAGGTTCCTTGACGTAAATCGTCACCATGAGAATGATAAGGCTGAACGTGATGTTGAAGGTCAGAAGAACATCGAGCAGCATCGGGGGGACCGGCAGCACCATGAGCCCGACGATGCCGATCATTCCGAAGGCGTTGAAGAGGTTCGACCCCGTCGCGATCCTGTCCAATATCGTTTTATGCAGGACGATTTCCGCCAAAACATTTCCTTTCGACACGGTCCTTCATCGATTGACCTTTTTTCTCTTCAGGCTGTAGACATAGGCGAGTATTTCGGCCACGGCCTTGTAAAGGTGGACCGGGACATATCCGCCGACCTTGCACGCCTTGTAAAGCGCGCGCGCAAGGGGTTTGTTTTCCACGACGGGCACACCGTGTTCCCCGGCGAGATCCCTTATCCTCCGGGCCAGAGTTTCTTTGCCTTTCGCCAGAACCTTCGGTGACTGCATTCCGGACTCGTACTTGAGGGCGATAGCCAGGGTGGTCGGGTTCGTTATGACTACATCGGCTTTCTTGACATCCTCCATCATCCTTCTTCTGGCCATCTCGCGCTGGATGCTTCTTACCCTCTGCCTTACCAGGGGGTCTCCCTCGGTCTCCTTGAATTCGTCCTTCAGTTCGCGCAGGCTCATTCTTATCGACTTTTCGTGCTGCCAGAGCTGGAAAACGTAGTCGAGACCGGCCACGATCAGCATCACTACAAGCGCCCTGAGCACGAAGTTAAGGCCGATCTTCAAATACACTCCGACAAGGTCGGGTGAGGAGGACAGCGACAGCGACAGGATCTGCCCGAGCGCCGGCCTGAGCGTTTTGTAGGCCACATATGAAATGACGCCTATCTTTATGAGCCCCTTGAACGTCTCGAACACGGCCCTCCATGAGAATAGTTTCTTGAACCCCTCCACCGGATTTATCCTCTCCAGTTTGGGGACCAGCGCGTCCGCCGTGACATGAAATCCCACCTGGCTGAAATTGACGAACAGCCCGGCGACGATGATCCCCAGGAACACCGGCATCACTATTGGGAAAAACGAATTGAAAAGCAGTTGGGCGAGAGAATTCATGTTTCCCGGCTCCACCACCGCGTGCGGTGTCAGGAAAAACTGCACGAATATATCCTTCATGCCGTCAATCATATAATTGTGCAGGCTGAGGATCAGCATGGCGCCGGCCGTCAGGATGACCAGTGAATTCAATTCCTGGCTTCTGGCGACCTGTCCCTTTTCACGGGAATCCCGCCTGCGTTTCTGCGTTGGAGCTTCGGTTCTTTCGGCCGCATCGGAATTTTCCGCCATCCTTCACCTCCCTTTTATCTCGATCCCATGATCATCGCGAGATCAGCGGGTATCCGCTGGAAAAGGTCTATCAGGGCCTTGGTCACGTAGGGTATGGAAACGACCATTCCGAACAGTCCGACAAGAAGTGTCAGGGGAAAACCGACTATGAAGATGTTCATCTGCGGAACGGTCCTGGCGATGATGCCGAGAGCAGTGCTCACCAGCAAAAGCAGGACGATCATCGAGGCCGCCAGCTGGACGGCGATCCTGAAGATGCAGCCGGACGCCTCTATGAACGAACTCATTCCTTCCAGCGGCAGGGACAGTGTGCCCAGCGGAAAGAACCTGAACGAATCGACCATGCCCCGGATCAGCATCTGGTGCCCGTCTATCGATAGAAAGACGACGATGGCGAAAAGATAATAGAACTGAGAGATCACCGATATATCGGTCTCCACCTGCGGGTCTATTATGTTGGCAAGACCGAGCCCTATCTGAGCTCCTATAACCTGCCCCCAGAGCATCACGGCATAAAAGATAAATCCTGATGCCAGGCCGAAAATGAATCCCAGCGCGACTTCCCTTGCAGCCGCCACAAATAGACCGCTCGCCTGCATCAGCGCCGCGTCATATGGCGGTTTCTCCATGTTCATCGAGAGCAAAACCGTCATGATCACCGAAAATCCTATCTTCCATTGCAGGGGGACGAAATTGCCCCCGAATACCGGCACGATGAAGACGATGGTGGATATTCGCACCAGAACGAGAAGGAACCATACGATGTTTGCCGGATCGAAATTCAGATCGAGCATCTGCGCCCCTTCCCTATAAAGTGCCGATCTTTGTCAGGATCATCTCCGTAAAACTTACGAGGATTCGGAGCATCCACGGCAGGAAGATGACGATTGCCAGGGAGACCGCCAGAATCTTCGGAACGAATACCAGCGTCATCTCGTTTATCTGGGTAACCGCCTGGAAAATTCCGATAAGCAGGCCGATGGCCAGCCCGAAAAGAAGCATCGGCGAGGCGACCAGCAACGTGATGTACAAAGCGTGCCTGCCAATATCTATTATCGCGTCGGTACTCATAGAACACCCCTAACTCTGGAATCCGGTGACCAGCGACTGGACCAGAAGATGCCAGCCGTCCACCAGAACGAACAAAAGTATCTTGAACGGGAGCGAGATCATGACCGGAGGAAGCATCATCATACCCATCGACATGAGAACGCTTGCGACCACCATATCGATCACAAGGAACGGCAGGTAGATCAGAAACCCGATCTGGAACGCCGTTCTGAGTTCGCTGATCACGAACGCCGGGATGAGGACGGACGCGCTTATCGTTTCCGGCGTAACCTGCCGGTCTTCCCCCCTGAGTTTCATGAAAAGCGCCATATCCTTTTCTCTCGTCTGTTTCAGCATGAAAACGCGCAACGGCCCGAATCCCTTCTGAACCGCCTCGGCGCGCCCGATCTGCTCGCTGAGGTAGGGCTGCAGGGCCGTATCGTTAATTTCAGTGAA
>JBFYZH010000059.1:0-9291 GCA_041309605.1 Candidatus Krumholzibacteriota bacterium | reverse complement strand
TTCGAACTCGAGTATAACGTCCGACTGGCCGGAACGGGAGATGGAACTGATCCTGTTGACTCTCTTTACGACACCGAGAGCCTCCTCCACCGGTTTGGATATCAGGTTTTCGATCTCTGCCGGTGCCGCCCCGGAGTACTCCGTCCGTATGGTCAGAGTGGGGTAGGTCAGTTCGGGAAGAAGATTTATTTTAAGCCGCATGAAGGAGACGGTTCCGAACAGGATCACGGCGAGAGTGAACATTGCGACCGTGACTTTTCTCCTGATTGAGATTTCAATTAATTTCATGCGCGCCCATTCACTTTCTTACAATCTCAACCTTTGTGCTGTCTTTCAGGCTGCCTTTTCCGGTGGTTACGATCACATCGTCAAGCGCGAGACCTTCCAGCACCTCGACATGCGTCGTGTTTATATATCCGATCGAAATATTATGCTTATACGCGACGCTGTCCCTGACCACGTATACGGCAGATTCCCTGTCCTCGGAAATTATCGCGTCTTTGGGTATCTTCATGGTGTTGGCGTGTACGTCATATATGATCTTGATACGCGCGAACATTCCCGGTCTCAACCTGCCGAAGGGATCTTTTGTTTCGATCGTGACCTTGACCGTTCCGGTGGATGGATCGACGATTGGGCTTATTCGTTTGATATGCCCGTCGATCTCTTCGCTGTTGATGGCGTCCACGGCAAGTCTGGACAACTGTCCGGTTCGCAGTTTATCGAGATGGCGTTCGGGTACGAACAGGACGGCGATCAGCGGATCCAGCCCGGATACCTTGAACGTGGTCTGGTTCGGAAGGATCATGTTACCGACCTTGATCTTTCGTTCCGAGACGACACCGCTGATGGGCGTTTTGATCTCAGAATAGTCGAGGTTGAGTTTTGCCATGTCGTAAGAGGCTTTCTGCTGTTCGTATTCATACTGGGACTGTTGAAACACCTCGGTGCTGACAAGCTGTTTTTTATGAAGATCCTTGTTGCGTTCGAAATTGATTTCGAGTTTTTTAAGGTTTGCTCCGGCCTGGGCCAGCTGAACGGAGATCATCTCGGCGTCCAGTTTCGCAAGGACCTGGCCTGTCTTGACGAACTGACCCTCCTCGACCATGATCTTTTCGACAATCCCTCCCACTTTGGCCACGACTTCCGTCTCCTGCTCGGCTTCAATCGTGGCCGTGCCGGTGAAAAAGGCTGCGATATCCCCTACGGTCACCGAATCGATTTCCACGGGGACGATCAGTTTATCGTCTTCCTTCTTGGTCTCGGAGTGCGACTTGCCGCCGCATCCGGTCATAGCTGAGGCGACTGCCAGAGCAGACAGGATAAAGAGTAACTTTCTTGCGCTTTTCATTTTCAACATCTCCCGGTACATGACTGATATTTTTGGTACTTCTCGAATACGTTGAAGGACTTTAAAAGGTTTCAGGTGGAGTCGAAACCGTTCTCCGATCCCGCCGGCAGAAGGAGGTGTTTTGTGTCTACTTTTTTTCAAATTGGCTGGTCGTCTGTCTGGAATGCTTGTCTCGAGGAGGTGATGCATTGGGGACGAACCGGTATCCGGTTGGCGAACAGGTAGTTGGCAAAACTACCTTCCGAGATGCTTTAAATATATTTTAAATAAAGTGGAAAGTCAAGGAAGCTTTTCAGCCGGCTTTTCAGCCTCCTTGCCGTGATATCAGAATCTCAGGGACAGGCACGTCAGACCGCCGTCCATTTTCATGAATTCCGACATCTCGAGCTCGATGATTTCTAATCCCGCCGACACTATGTACTGTGCCGCATGTGGGAATCCGGCAGGTAAGATGACCGTTCCGTTGACGGGTAGGCAGTTGGCGGCGTACGATTCCCCGCGTTCGACCGGGATAACATCGAATCTTCCCAGGAATTCAAGATCCATGAGTTTTTCCTGCGCTATCATAAGTCCTGAGCCGATGTAATTCACTCCCGATTTCAGATGCAGGCAGTCGCGCACGTCCACGGTGGATGACGAATAGCCATATCGGGACAGGAGTGAGGCAAGCTGTCTTGCCCCCTCTTTGTTCGTTCTTCCCGAGAGACCGATGTAGAAATGGTCATCCGCCCTGATAATATCCCCGCCGTCTAACGTCCCGGGGGATTCAATCATATTCAGTTCCATGTATCCCGAAAGCACGCTGGCTATGGAAACTTCCTCCCCCAGCCGGCGGGGATCGCCTGGCCTGGTGATGATTGCCGTCTTTTCCGTGATTACGGCTGTATCCTCCACGAAAGGGGCGTCGGGATGTACGGGATCGGATTCAAGCAGCAAGACTTCAAGTCCGCACCTTTCCAGTGCGTCGCGGTAGGCGGAATGCTGGCGAAGCGCAATGCGGTAATCCGGAAGGCCCAGCCCGGCGGATGTTATGCCTTCGGCGAAATTCTCCCCTGGAAGACGTGTTATGGCCCTGGACTGCATATTCCCGCCTTTTGACAAAATACCGCCTGTTCTGCGGCCGTCGGTATTCGATTCAACCGGAAGATCCTGTCCCGGTCAAGATGATTTTGGAGTTACATCATCGGAAAAATGAAATATAATGTTTACCGAATGCGATAACACACGAGACCGGTTCAGGGAGGCGGGATGAATTCGAAACATGGAGATTTGACGCGCCAAGGGCTTCTCTGAAATCGGGGAAAATACTGGATGCCTCCCAGGTCCGTTTATGGTAGATATATTTATCCACGCCGGCGGGTATCGTAATGCGCCGGAATAAGAGCGCGATTTTCGACAAGGAGATAACGGAGATATGAAAGTACTTGTCCTCGGAAGCGGAGGAAGGGAACACGCACTTATCTGGAAGATCGCCCAGTCCGACAAGGTCGATAAAATCTACGCCGCTCCCGGGAACGCCGGTATTGCCGAACTGGCGGAGTGCGTCGATATCAGCGTAAACGACAAGAGGAAACTCATGGAGTTTGCCGGCGCAAAGGGAATCGATTTAACTGTTGTAGGTCCTGAAGCGCCGCTCGTGTCCGGCATTGTCGACCTTTTCGTCGAAAACGGCCTGAGGATCTTCGGATTCGACGGAAGAGGAGCGCTCCTCGAAGGGAGCAAGGTCTGGGCAAAGGAATTTATGCGCAAATACAGGATCCCGACCGGGGGATTCGCCGCTTTCAACAACCACTGCGAGGCTCAGAACGCCGTCGACGCCGGAAAACCCCCTTTTGTCGTCAAGGCCGACGGGCTGGCGGCGGGGAAGGGGGTCATTATCTGCGAGACCCGCGAAAAAGCCCGCGGCGCGATCGAGAAAATGATGAAGGAAAAGGAACTCGGCGAGGCGGGCAGCCGGGTGATAATCGAGGAATACCTCGAAGGTCCCGAACTCTCCATCCTGGCGGTATTTGACGGCAGGGATTACAGGCTGTTTGCGCCGTCACAGGACCATAAAAGGGTGTTTGACGATGACAAGGGGCCGAATACCGGAGGAATGGGCGCCTACTCTCCAGTTCCGTGGCTTGACCGCGGCCTGTCGGAGAAGATAAGGATAGAGATTATAGAACCGACCCTGAACGGTATTCAGGCCGAGGAGATAACCGGAGCGGGGGTCATTTATTTCGGGCTGATGATAACAAGGGAGGGTCCGAAAGTCCTGGAATACAATTGCCGTTTCGGCGATCCGGAAACACAGGCCATATTGCCGCTTTTTAAGGGTGATCTTTTCGAGGTACTCTTCGAGGCGACGGGCAGCAACCTCGAAAGCGTCGATTTCGAAAACAGCGCTGATTCCTGCGCCTGTGTCGTAATAGCTTCCGGCGGTTACCCGGGTCCATACGGGAAGGGTTACAGGATAAGCGGGCTCGAAAAAGCCGACGATACGGGATGCATCGTGTTTCACGCCGGGACGGCGATCAGGGACGGTGGATTCGTCAACGATGGAGGCAGGGTGCTGTGTGTGACGGCGGTCGCCCGGAATCTTCAGGACGCGTTGGAGAAAGCTTACAGGGGCGTGGACCTGATCAGCTTCCAGGACTGTTTCTCGAGGCGTGACATAGGCAGGAAGGCGCTGGAAAGTTGACGGGTATCCGTAATATGCAAGGGTACTGTCGCTGCGCGTGGATGAAAGGAGCGCCAGGTGAGTGAAAAATTGCAGGTGGCGGTGATCATGGGGAGCGAGTCGGACAGGGAGATTATGGATGTCTGTCTGGATCAGCTCGGAAAACTGGGGGTCAAGGCCGAATTAAAGGTCTCTTCCGCCCACAGGATGCCCGAACAGACGAGGGATTATATCATGGCGGCCGAAAAAAGGGGAGCCAGGGTATTCATAGCGGGCGCCGGCATGTCAGCCGCTCTTCCCGGCTTCATCGCTTCGGTGACGATGCTGCCGGTTGTCGGAGTCCCGATCCCGAGCGGGCTGCCCGACGGAATGGACGCTCTTCTTTCTATTGTTCAGATGCCCCCCGGGATACCGGTGGCGGCGGTGGCGGTCGGGAAAGCCGGCGCTAAAAATGCCGCCATTCTTGCCGCCGAAATACTGGCCATCGATGACGTCTCGATCAGAAATGCGGTGCAGGAACTCAGGAACTCCTGGAAAAAATGATAACCGGGTATCTCACATCGGAAAATATGGGAAGACTCGCCGCGGTTCTGAAATCCGGCGGTGTCGCCGTTCTGCCGACGGACACGATATACGGATTTCACTGTATCGCATCCAGCGGCCCGGCGGTTGAACGGATAAAAGGGCTGAAAGGCAGGGGGGGCCGGGGCGCTTTTATACTACTCGTGTCGAGTATGGCGATGGCGGACCGCCTGGTATCGGATTGGCCGGGCGAAGCGAGGGAGTTGCTGGAGCGATCCTGGCCCGCGCCTCTTACGGCTATCCTTCCCGCCGGAGGAGAAGTCTCTTCCGGAATAACTCCGGACGGCAGGGTGGCCGTCAGGATTCCCGGGTTTTCCCCGCTCAGGAGCCTTATTGCGCGTACAGGCGCCCCTCTGATATCAACAAGCGTGAATATAAGCGGTAAAAGGCCCCTTACGAGGATAAAAGAGATCATGGAAGCCTTTCCAGGGCTCGAGGCATATATCTCTAAAATCGGCAGGCCATCTCCCCTGCCGACGACGGTCGTTGATTTTTCCTGTTTCCCGTTCGGAATTAAAAGACAGGGGGGGTACATTTTTAAAATGCCTTTGTCCGGGTCGTGCCTCAGGAGGAAACCATGAGAAGGATCGCCGTATTGCTCTTTTCGCTCGTTCTGATCTCCTGTTCTGCAAGGCAGGAATTTGAATCCGAAGCGGAAAAAGAGATACGGATGGCTATGGACATTCAGGTAACCAGTTGGAATAATGCAAATATGGCCGGTTATATGAAGTATTACTGGAGATCCCCGGAGTTGACTTTCCATTCGGGCGCCAGGCTGCTTCTGGGATGGGATACTCTCGATTCGATGTATCGAACGAAATATTCCGGACCGGCAAGGGGCATATTGAGATTCAACGACACGGTTGTATCGGTCCTTTCGAGGGATTCGGCTTACGTGACCGGCCAATGGCAGGTTCAGTTTCCGGATACCCTTAAAGAGGGACGTTTCACGCTTATCTTCAGGTGGTTCGACGAAGGTTGGAGGATAGTGCACGATCACTCTTCGTGATTGCTTTAATTCGCAACATCAGGAATAGTCGCAACAGACGATAGGGGGAAGTCATGTCGATGTTAAATCGCCGGAATGCCGGTTCGTTGCCCGCAGGGATAATTCTGGCCCTGCTTGTCGTATCTTCGTGCGGTGCCAGGCGGGAGAATCCGCCTGATGGCCCAGAGAATATAATCCTTTTTATAGGGGACGGCATGGGTGTGCCCCACGTCACCGCGGCACGCATAGTGAGCGGAAAACTCAACATGGAAAGGTTTGATGTTGCCGGGCTGCTCACGACATGGTCGGCCGATGAACTTGTAACCGATTCAGCGGCTTCGGCGACAGCCATCGCCACTGGAACAAAGACTCGAAATGGTCGGCTTTCCGTGGATCCGGGTGGAAAACCTCTTCGGACCGTACTGGAATGCGCCGAGGAGAGGGGCATGTGGACTGGGCTCGTGTCGCTATGTTCTGTTACGCACGCCACACCGGCTGCCTTCGTTTCCCACGTCGCCGACAGGGATGAAAACTGCGAAATAGCCCGGCAGATTGCCGGAAGCGGAGTCGACCTGTTGATCGGCGGGGGGCTCGCATATTTTCTTCCGGCAACGATAGAAGGAAGCGCCAGGCCGGACAGCTGCGACCTTTTAGCCGAACTCAGGAAACGAATGACCGTTGTAACCTCCATCGGCGGATTGAGGGAATTCGATGGAGAGGGGCCGCTGGCGGCATTCCTGGCCCAGAAACATCCAGGCTCATTCGAGGAAAGAGACTACACGCTGGCCGAGTTGACGGAGAAAGCCGTTTCGGTGCTTTCCGCGAGCGGAACAGGGTTTTTCCTGATGGTTGAGGGATCCCAGATCGACTGGGAGGCGCATGAAAACAGCGCAGGGGGGATTGTGCTTGAGACCGTCGATTTCGACAGGGCGGTCGGGGCGGGCCTTGATTTCGCCGCCAGGAACGGGAGAACCCTTGTGATCGTCACCGCGGATCACGAGACGGGGGGGTTTTCCATTCTCGATGGGACACTTTCCAGAGCCGAAATTTCTTCATTCGATTTCTCAACCGAGGAACACACCGCATCGATGGTCCTCCTTCTGGCATACGGTCCCGGGAAAGCCGATTTCGGCGGCATACATGACAATGCCTGGCTTGGCGGTAAGCTGATGAACCTGGTAAGGGTGGAGAAATGAAGGGAATCGCGGCCAAGCCGCCGGATGTGGCCGGATAGAAGTCCGGGCGGCGCGGGAAACGGCGCAGGTTTCAATCTGAACGAGCCGGCACCATCAGCCTGAATCCCTTCCCATGTACGTTGGATATCCTTACGGAGCCGTCCCCGCTGAGGTATTTCCTAAGTTTGGAAATGTACACGTCCATGCTTCTGGATGAAAAAAAGTTGTCATCCCCCCATATCTTTTTCAACGCTGCCGGCCGTGAAAGCACATCATTCATATGAAGAGCCAGAAGGTGCATCAGCTCGGCCTCCTTCCCGGTGAGCGTGCGGGAATCGTCACCGAGCGCGAGCGTCCGGGCCGTTGGATCGAACAGATAAGCGCCGATCCTTATCCTTTCCATCGCGGCGTGTTTCGCGCCTTTTCCGCTTCTTCTCAGAACGGCCCTGATTCTCAGGATCAGTTCCTCCATGCTGAAGGGTTTTGTCACGTAGTCATCGGCGCCGAGCTTAAACCCCTCGATCCTGTCCTCGCGAAGGGATTTGGCTGTGAGAAAGATGATCGGCGTCGCCCTCCCGCAGCGGCGTATATCCCCGGCAAGGGTGAATCCGTCCCTGACGGGGAGCATGACGTCGATGAGACAGAGATCGAAATATTCCTCCATGAAGGCGTCATGACCCTTTTGCCCGTCGGTTTCAAGCCTTACGGAAAAGCCGTGCTGCTTCAGCGATTCCTCGAGGATGATCCCCAGATTGGGATCATCCTCTACAAGTAAAATTCTTCCGTCGTCCATCTTTTCTCCGCGTCCTTCGCCTGAGCCGGTCATGACCGCTCGACAATCCGCGTCGGCAGTATTATGGAAAATGTCGATCCTTGTCCCGGATGGCTGTCGACAATGATCCGGCCGCCGTGTGCTTCCACTATCATCTTTACGTAACTGAGTCCGAGTCCGAACCCCTTTACGTCATGGATGTTCCCCGTGGGAACCCTGTAATACTTGTCGAAGATTCTCTCCTTCTGTTCATGCGTTATGCCGATGCCGTTGTCTTCGACGGAAATCGTCATCCGTCCGCCGTCTGAACGGGTCAAGACCGTCACTTCCGGTTTTCCCCGCGTGTATTTAACCGCGTTGTCGAGCAGATTGTTGATGATATTCGTGAAATGCACCCTGTCCACCTGAGCCGTGGAGAATGAAGCCTCAAAGCGGGTTGATAACGTGCCGCCCGCCGCTTCGAACCTTATGGCGTGGTTCTCAACGGCGTCCTCAATCAACCGATGTACGTCGGTCGATTCCATGTTCATCTCCAGATCGCCTTTTTCAAGGGCCGCCATCTGCAGGATGCGTTCGATCTGCAGGCGCATCCTTCGCGACTCGTCCTGCAGTATCCGGCCGTACCGGTGCCTTTTTTCAGCGGTCATTTCCGTGCCGGACGAGGAGATCGCCTCGCCGGCTATCGAAATCGTCGAAACAGGGGTCTTGAATTCGTGGGTCATGTTGTTTATGAAATCGACGAGCAATCCGTGAAACCTTCTCTGGCGAATCAAAAGACGGGCAAAGGAGGCCGAAGAGTAGATGATCACCGAGAGAAAGATGAACACGCTCAGAGCCATGAATCCCGCCTGCTTCATCAGGTACAGGTTTTTGTCCGGGAAAGCGAGAACAAGGTAGTCCTCTACGACCATGAGATCGTGCGGAAAGAAACGGGCCCTGTATTCGGAATCTTTAAGCGATCCTGCGGCGGATGAAGGTCGGGCGATGAGAAATGAGTCGAGGGACGCCGAATAAATTCCGAATTCAAAATCGGTTTTTATTCCCTTTTCCGCCATCGTGGCGCCGATCAGGGAGTCGAGGTATGACGGTTCGATCCTTTGCAAGACGCTCGAGACGGAATCGGCGCAAAGATCGTCAAGCACCTTGTTCAGGATTATCCGCCTGTTGTCGAAAGTCAGATCGAACGACGAGCCGGCGGGGACGGAATCCTGTTCGTAGCAGAGGATGATCCCGAGGGAGTCGGGAGGCATCGAAGGATCGCCGCCTTGTCGTATCTCTCTGTCCATAGAAAGCAGGTATCTGCTGGTCTCATGGGAATCGTCAAGCAGTGTGTCCACGACAGTGCCGTCGGAATCGGACATGATCACGTGGATTTTGCCGGTTTTATGGCGCGACTGGTCGTAAGCAGGGCCGCCGGCCGCCTTCAAGACCCGGACGCGCGGTTCGATCCGGTTATCGGCGACGGATAAAATACGCTCCGACTGCCGATCGATCGCGGTATCGGATCTTTGAATCCGTCCCTGCGCGGTCCCGTCCACGATGACCCTGCTTATCCTGACGAATGCCTCCCTGTTTTCGATTTTCTGCACGACGCTTCCAATGACTGATGTGACGTTCTGGCTGAAGAGATCCGATTCAAGAGACAGCGTGCGGCGCAGCAATATGTACTGCGCTATTACAAGCCCAATGACGGACAGCGCAACGATCAGGCTGAAAAATCCGATATTTCTGCGATCACTTCTCATATATCAATTTTACGTC
>JBFYZH010000058.1:0-3148 GCA_041309605.1 Candidatus Krumholzibacteriota bacterium | reverse complement strand
CCACGGCGATAAGCGATATCATGGGGAAGCTTTCGGAGAACTTCGAAAAATACCTGAAAATCCTCTCGCTGATGAAAAGCGAGTATTTCAACATTCTCGACCACATCTCGGACGGAGAGATGTACCATCTCGAACGGGCGGTAAGGCACGAGGACATCAGGAAGGAACTGAGCGTGCTTCAGGACGAATTTCTCGACGCCTATTCCGACCACATGCGAAACCGCTCCGATGCCACAAGGCGGGCCGTGGAGGAAAAGGCGGCGAGGATCCGAGAACTGGATCCCTCTTTCAGTTTCGAGCTGGAATAAGGGCGGCGCGGCGCCGGTGTTCTCAGATCTCCCTTATGAATCTGCCGCAGAGATCGAAGACTTCCCCCCCGCGTTTTCCATTTATCAGGACATGCCCCCCGTCGGGGAAAAGAACAAATTTCGATCCGGCGTGGCTGCAGTGCTTTTTAAGGATGTGAAATCCCTTCGTGCTCACCACGGGATCGTCCTGGGCCTGGATCAGGAGAACCGGCGCGGCGATCCTGTCGAGAGTGGTGCGCGTGATGTCGATGAAATCGAACATCGTGCTGCGCACCGGGGCCAGTTCCCTGGTCAGCGATGGCAGGATCTTTTTCCAGAGACGGAACGCCAGGTACCTCCCCGATTTCACGGGGTAAAGACCCGGCGAAATGAGCACGCTCCCCTTCACGGGGAACTTCCTGAGAAGGTTCAACGCTATGGTTCCGCCGAAGCTGAACCCGATCACGCAGGTGCGGGCGGAATAGTTGAGCAGCATGTCCAGGATCACTTCCGACTGGGCAAGACAGGTGCTCCATGTGTTTTCAATACCGCCTCGCCCCGAATCGCCGCCGTTCCTGCCGCTGCCCGGCAGCCTTCCCTTGAAGAATTCGCCGATGCCGGAATCGGCGGCCCGGGGATCGAGCGGAAGCCTCATTCCATAGACGGTGCACCCCTGGTCAAAGAGGTATTCGCCGAGCAGCTTCATCTCCTCCGGCGTACCCCCCGCGCCGTGAAGCAACAGGCAGCAGATCGATTCCTTCTCCTGCAGCAGCAGGAAGCTCCTGCCTTCCTCGGGCACACTGGCCCTTCTTTCAAGGAAGACGCGGCTTTCGAAGAAGTACCGCAGCAGTTCCCTTCTCAGGACAGGGTTGCGGGGGTCCCTGTCGATCTTCTGCTTCAATTCCCAGATGACCTGGTCGATGGTTTCGATATTGTCAGTCACTTTTAAACCCCTTTTTTCTTCCCGGCCCTCGAGCCGCCGCACGCCTTTACGCACAATCCGCATATAAGGGCGCTGATCTTTTCCGATTTTGCGAAACGCCTCAGCTGGGCCGAACACCTGTCCAGGTCGAAATCCTCCGGATCCTCGTGGATGGCCCCGACCGGGCACGACGTCAGACAACGCCGGCAGTCGCCGCACCCATCCACCAGAGTATCCGGCGTTCCGGCCGTTCGAGGCGTTCCCGCCGTTCCCGGCGCTTCAGCCGCTTCCGGCATCCCCGCCTTCCCCATTTTGCCGGGCGTTCCCGGCGCTCCGTCGGGAAGGGGAAGGCTGGTGAGCACGGTGACGTACCTGCACTGCGAACCGAATTCCCTGTTTACAAGAAGGTTGTTGCGCCCCCGCCATCCGATTCCGGCCAGCCCCCCGATCTCCCTGTGGGAAAGGTGCGCCCTGAGCCTGTCCCAGTCGAGTATCTGCGAAGCGGGAACGGGAAAAGCTTCGTACCCCAGGCGAGCGCATTCGCCGGCGATCACAAGGGCCGCCTGGTCGAGGGCGAAGTTCACCGCCCTGTAATGATAATAGTAAGTCCACGTCGGAGCCTTCACGATCGTTTTAAGCACAGGAGCGGACAATCCGATCCCCGCCACGACGGCGTAGGGAAGATCCCTGACCTGCCCGCGGACGCTTTCGTGAATCTCCAGCTGCGGCTTGTCGTCGATCCTGGCGCTCGAAAGCAGATCGACGCCCATCACGGCCGAGCATGTTTTAAGTCTCTGAAGATTGCCGGCAGGTCCTGCTGGATTCATTCCGGTCCGACCCCGTCGTTGTCGCTGTTTTAACTGGTCCTGTAGTTCGGAGCTTCCTTCGTGATCACAATGTCGTGCGGATGACTCTCCCGAAGGCCGGCCTGGGTTATCCTGACGAAACGCCCTTTCTCCTTCAATTCACCGATCGTCCCCACTCCGCAGTATCCCATTCCCGAGCGCAGACCGCCGACAAGCTGGAATATGTTACTCGAGAGGCTCCCCTTGTAGGAGACCCTGCCTTCTATCCCTTCGGCCACATACTTGCTCTCGTCGCTTACGCCCTCCTGGAAGTACCTGTCCCCGCTCCCCATCTTCATCGCCTCGATCGAACCCATGCCGCGGTATATCTTGAAGCTTTTGCCCTGGTGATAGATTATCTCTCCCGGGCTCTCTTCCGTGCCGGCGAGCATCGAACCAATCATGACGCTGTCCGCGCCGGCCGCTATCGCCTTCGTTATATCCCCGGAATACTTTATTCCTCCGTCTGCTATGAGCGGAACGCCCGCCTTCGACGCCACGGAAGCGCAGTCCATGATCGCAGTGATCTGCGGAACGCCGATCCCCGCCACCACCCTCGTCGTGCATATCGCGCCCGGGCCGATGCCGACCTTGATGGCGTCGACGCCGAGGGCGACAAGGTCGCGCGCGGCGGCCGCGGTGGCGATATTGCCGGCGACGAGCTGCAGGCTCCTGTACTTTTTCCTTATCTTCGCCACGGTATCGATGACGGCCTTGGAGTGGCCGTGCGCCGTATCCACGACGAGAACGTCCACGCCCGCCTCCATGAGGGCCTTCACCCTGTCCATCGTTCCGGCCCCGACCCCGACCGCCGCCCCCACCCGGAGCCTGCCGCTCGAATCCTTGCACGCGTTCGGAAAATCGAGCCTCTTTTGTATGTCCTTGACCGTGATCAGGCCCCTGAGGCAGTTTTTGCCGTCCACCACGGGAAGTTTCTCGATGCGGTTTTCGTGGAGGATCCGCATCGCGTCGTCCATTTTGATCCCCTGCGAGGCGGTGATCGGGTTTTTCGTCATGACCTCGCTGACCCTGAAGTCCTGGCGCCCGATGAACCTGAGATCCCGGTTGGTCAATATTCCGACCAGGACGTTTTT
>JBFYZH010000057.1:0-11537 GCA_041309605.1 Candidatus Krumholzibacteriota bacterium | reverse complement strand
AAGCTCGCTCTTCTCGAGAACCTCCAGAGAGAGGATCTAAATCCGATCGAGGAAGCAAGGGGATATGTCGCCCTGCAGGAAGAGTTCGACATCCCGGTGAAAGATATTGCCGATATCCTCGGCAAGGAAAGGAGCACGGTTGCCAATACGATCAGGCTTCTAAACCTTCCCGCCGAAGTGATCGGGTTTCTCGAACAGGGAAAATTACGGGCCGGACATGCCCGGGCGATACTATCGATCGAAGGGGAAAAGGAACAGATCGATTGGGCGAGGCGGGTCGTAGAGTTCGGGTTTACCGTGCGGGAAGTGGAGCATGCCGCCAGACCGCTCGGCAGGAAGAAAAGGCCCAGGGGACAAAGGAAAACCGATCCGCAGATAGCGGCGCTCGAGGAAAGGATCGAGTTGCTTCTCGGTACGCGGGCGCGTATTGTGCCGCGAAAAAAGGGGGGGGCGATTTCGATAGAATATTATTCGGATGACGACCTGGAGGGCATACTTTCCAGGATGGGAGTGGACACGTCACTTTAGGGATCCGACCGTCCCGGGGGTGGATAATCCGGTATATCAGGGAAAGAGAGAAGTTTTCGGTAATCATCGTTCCGCACGATATCAAGAAAACAAGGACCTACAAGATATCCTACCTGTTTTTTTACGCGGTGGTCGCTTTTCTGGTCGTGGGGGTTGTCGCGATTACGATCTTTCTGGCAACTTACGGAAAACTTCTTATAAAGGCGAAGGAAATCGTGATGCTCGAAAGGCAGGTCGATGAACTTACACATAGAAACGAACAGATCGGAGCCTTGCTGAGGGACCTGGCCGAGCTTAATGTTATGGACCTGAAGATAAGACGGATGCTCGGGCTGGAAATGGCCGCCAATGACAGCGTTTCCATTGGCGGCGCGAGGGGCGAAAAAAAAGGTGCAGACTGGGAGGTGGAGAACGAAAAGACCCAGATGCTCCTGTCCCTCCCCAGTTTTTGGCCGGCAAGGGGACCTATAACAAGAGGTTACAGCCTGGCAAGCGGGGGGGCAAATACCGATCGGCACGCGGGCATAGACATAGGGCTGGAACGTGGTGTCCCGATCAGGGCCGCAGCCGCCGGGTACGTTATAGAGGCAGGATGGGACGAAACCTATGGATATATCGTGATCGTCGATCACGGGTATGGAATAAAAACACTTTACGGACATAACGACCGGGTGGTAGTAGTTAAGGATGAAAGGGTGGGGCGCGGACAGACCATTGCATACGCCGGAAGCACGGGAAAAAGTTCGGCGCCGCACCTTCATTTCGAGGTCATACAGAACAATGTTCCTGTTGACCCTTTAAAATACCTTTTAAAATGAGGTTATAGATATGAAGAAGAATCAGGCGAAAGGAGCCGCAAGGTTCGGGAAGGAGGGTGAAAAAATGATTACGGAGGGAAAGATGAACTCGATAATCGGGCAGGGATGCACGGTCAAGGGGACGATCGACGTAAAAGACGGGACTCTGAGGATAGACGGTGAATTCGAGGGCACGATCAACTGCCCGGGCACTCTTGTGGTCGGCAAGGATGGGAGTGTGAAGGCGGACGTAGCCGTTACGAGCGCGATAATCGGCGGCAAGGTCAAAGGAAATATAGATGCAAGGGAAAAGATCGAATTACAGGCCGGATCGAGGCTTGAAGGAGATATAAAAACGATACGGCTTGTCATCGACGAGGGTGTTTTCTTCGAAGGTTCCTGTAAAATGAGCCCGGACGCGAACGTTCGCAGACAGCCCGTTGCGGCGCAGCACGAACCGCAGGTCCAGGAAGAAAAATCGAAGGAAAAGAAAGAGCATATGAACGCATGGTCGAGATGACCGGCATTTACACGAGGCGAAAGTGAGCGGACATCATAAAAAAAGGGAGCCGCGCTAGTAGCAGCTCCCTTCGAGATCCGAATCAGTGGCCCGCGTTATTTGACCCTGACCTTGATTTCTTTTGGGATGGCCTTTTCGGTCTTTGGAATACCGATCTTCAGCACGCCATCCTTGTATTCGGCGTCAACCCCCTCGGATTTGACATTTTCGGGTAGAAAGAAAGATCTCTCGAACTTTCCATAAACCCTTTCACAAACATGGAACTTCTCGTCTCCCGTGTCCTTTTCGGTCGCCTTCTCCCCTCTGATGGTCAGGGTGTTATCCTGTACTTCTATGCTGATCTCGTCCTTGTTCATTCCTGGAATCTCGGCTGTCAGCTCGTACCGGTCCTCGCGTTCCCTTATATTCACCCGCGGGACCCATGTACCGTTTCCCATTTCCACCAGGCGCCTGTTGGCAACAAAAAGGTTGTTGAACAGATTTTCCATATCGTCCTGTAGCGTTGTCACTCCGCTTACCCCGGGATACCACTTCATGAGCTTCATCTCGAACCTCCTCTTTTGATTTGCACTCAACTTCTCCGAACCTTTTAATAGTGTAATTTTCCTTTTTTTTGTCCGGACGTGCCATTGTTTTTGCATTGCGCGTGCCACAATTTATATGTCTTTGCATCTCGATTTATACCAACGTGTTAACGGCCCGGCATCCTTCCGCGATCCCGCCGGGCCCAAGAAGCCTGCCACGTCGCCAACAATACGCTGCCATTCGATGGCGCAATGGCACACGCGCGCTGCCAGCCTGGCATATCATGTTTGGCGGTTTTTGCCGCAGGGCTTGATCGCTTGCTGCAGGTTATAAATCCAGCACGCTTCATAAAAGGGTGCCGGGCGACTTATTTACGCTTTCATCAACCATGGACGGGAACGCATTTCTCCATCGCCTCGAGATCGACGTACCGAAGGCAAAGATTCGGTCAAGGTGTTCCCGTAACATTCCGAAAAGATTTGATATGGGAGTCTCCCGGGCAGTGGCCTGTCCAGGTCCCGGTTGCCCGATCCCTTACCGGAGAAGACGGAAGCTGGCCGGAAATGAATCCGATCGTACAAATGATTTTTATAACCACCATACTGGCGATACCCGCGGAGCCTGTTTATTCGAATCGGGACCCTGCGCATTGTGACTCGTCGATCGTTTTGACCATAGAAAAAGATTCACGATTCTACATTTTTCCGGAAGGTGAATCCTCGGCGCCGATGATCGACGAAGGGATCAAAACCATGCCTTCCGGGGATAGACGGCTATCCTTCGCCGGCTTGGGCCGGACAGGACACGATCCGCTCTGGCCCTGGATGTGGGGGCCGGCCCGAATCGGCGCGGAGGCCGCCCTGGCAATCACCAACGGCACACCCAACGTTGTAATCGCGATAATAGATACGGGATGCGACATGGAACACCCCGATATCAGCGGCGCCTTCTGGACGAATGACATGGAAGCGGCGGGAATGGAGGGAGTGGACGATGATGGAAACGGATATGTGGATGATCTGCACGGCTGGGATTTCGTTTCGGCCGGCGCGAATGAAACACTCGAGGGGGAAGACGCTTTTCCTCCCGATCCCTTCCCGGATGACGCCTCCGGTCACGGAACGCATGTCGCCGGGATCATAGCCGCGGTATCGGGAAACGGAATAGGCATCGAGGGGATGGCACCGGGATGCAGGCTGATGATTCTCAGGGCCGCCTGCAGGAATCGCGAGGGGATTGAATCTTTGAGGGAAAAGGATGTGGTCGAAGCTGTCAGGTACGCGATAGCGAACGGAGCTTCCGTGATTAACATGAGCTTTGGAGGCGGGGAGTCGGACGGGTTGCACGAGACACTGATCGACGCGGCTGCCGCCGGAGTGATTCTAATCGCGTCGGCGGGCAATGAAAACGGCGGAGCCCGCACATATCCCGGCGCATGGGAGGAGACGATCGCAGTGGGAGCGATCGATAGCGAGGGAAGGCCGGCGGTCTTTTCCGCGGCGGGAGAATGGGTCGACTGTTGTGCGCCCGGAGTATCGATCGTTTCGACGGAGCCGGGGGGGTACGGCCTGAGAAGCGGAACCTCCGTGGCGGCGCCATTCGTCTCGGCAAGCGCGGCGCTTTTGAAAAGCGCCGTTCCCGCGTTCTCCAGGGAGATGATCATGGCACAGCTCATCAACACCTGCGAACCGGTCGCGGAATTCTTCCCCGCCTGGCAGGCTTACACAGGCAGGGGATTGATAAGACCCGACATCGCCCTTGCCCTGGAGCCGGGATTCGAGATCGCGGTCACCGCGACAAAGGTCACCGAAAACGGCCCGGGAGGCGACGGAATCGCCGGCCCGGAAGAACCGCTGTCCCTGCGGCTCTCTATCGAAAACCGCTGGTCAGTTCTCGAAGGATGTATTCTGGGGCTGGAATCCGAGGAACCCCTTGTTTATATCCCGGATGGACAATCGGTCGACATGGACCGGCTGGAGACCTTTGCGAAGACCGAGGCCGGATTTTCGATAATATGCTCCGACCGGATGCAGCCCGGCAAGGAAGCGAAATTCATCCTGATACTGACCTCAGGCATTTCCACGGCGAGGTTTCCATTCGGCGCGGTGATCTTCAGGGAACAGTCACTCTCCACGGGCGTCGTTCTTGTGGAAGAGGTTTCCGGCAATGGAAACGGCGGGGCAGATCCGGGTGAAACCATCCGTATCAAGGTCGAGTTGTTGAACGCGTCATCGCAGGCCGAATCTGTCACGGCGTGGATGGAAACGGAACAGGTGTGCCTCGCTTCCGGAGAAATCGGATCCGGGCCGGTGGAGGTTCCCGCTTTATCCGGCGCGTGGATGGAGTTCGACCTGGATATCAGCCCGGCCGTGCAGGCGGGGATGGCAACGCTTCCGCTGCGATTTTCCGGTTCGGGGGCGAAGACGATCGCCGGAATTACCCTGTGGCTTTCCTATGCCGGCCGGACGGAGCAGGGCACGGAAATTCTAACCTGCCAGGCGGAACCCGGGCATTCGGGATATTTCGACAAGACCCCTCGTAAACCTCTCGGATTGAAATGGGAATCGATTCTTCCGGGCGACGGGACCCTGGTATGCCAGCCGGTCGCCGCGGAAGGAAGGGTGTTCGTCTGCAGAAAGGAACCGGCCGGCGGGATAACGGGTACGGGCGAGGCGAATTTTCTTTACACTCTGGAAGACTCGGGTGGAGAGATTATCCACAGAAAAAGGCTGCCGGGTGAAAGCATCGCCGGTCCCTTTTCCATCTCCTGCTGCACGGGGGTCGTTCTTGCTTCATGCGGAGGTTATATCCACGCCGTCGACGTGGCGAGCGCGGAGATCGTCTGGTCCTGGTCGCCCGATCCCGCGGGGGAAAGGACCGCGTGGAGGGCTGGGGAACCAACAGTCTGCGCGGGCAGTGTGATATGCGAATTCCACGCGGCATCGGGCCAGGAAAAAGATTTTACATGCGCTCTCGATCTTTTTACGGGGAAGGTGGCGTGGAGAGAGGAAAACGGAGAAGGCAGGTTCGGAACCGATCCTCCGGCATGTTTCGACGGGAGCGTCTTCTCGGTTGACGGCTCCGGTACGCTCGTGGCTAGAAAGGTTGAAACCGGCGAAAGCGAATGGAGCGAAGATGCGGGGATCGTCCCGGCAGCCCCCGTGATCGCCTGGAGAGGGAAAGTGCTGGCGACCGGAAGCAACGGGACGATATGCGCTTTCGACGCGGCGACCGGCGCCCCGGCCTGGCGCTTCGAAACGGGAGGGACCCCGGCCGGTCCGGCCTGCGTGGATCCATATTCCGGAGAGGCGGTCGTGATAGTTCGCTCGGGGGAGCTCTCGAGGCTCGTTACGGTTCGCCTCGATACGGGGACTGCAGGCGAAACGTTTTCCATCGAGGGAACCGGGTTCAGCGGAATTGTGTCGGCCGGGAGCGGCGGTGGTTGCCAGGATGCGGAGTGCGCATCCGCCGTGATGTTCGGCGGATCCACGCACGGGCGGTTCGATCTCTTCGAGCGCGGGCCCGGCGGGTTTGCCCAGACGGCGATTTATTCGGCGGGCGATATAAGTGTTTTGTCGCCATCCTTCCATGACGGGGGGGCGGTATTCGTATCGGTCAATACGAACGAGGATGACAGGGTCATCTCCTTCGGCGCGCAGGGAGATCCCGGCCCGGCCGGCCCGCGCGGGTTGACGTGTATCCTGCCGAACCCCTTCAACCCGTCAGTGAGGATACGATTCGACCTTCCCCGGGCGGCCGGGGCGTCACTGGTCGTGTACGACGTGTCGGGAAGGCTTGTGCGGGTGCTGGTGGACGGGGCGCTGGAAGCGGGACCTCACGAGACGGAGTGGGACGGCAGGAACGATCGCGGGGAAAGCTTGGCGGCTGGTGTTTATTTCTGCCGCCTGATGGCGGGGCAGGTCCGGGATTCGCGGAAAATGATCCTTCTGAGATAGTCCCAGTCTCTTTTAAGTAAATCGGGTCTTAAGAAGCTGTGCTTGCGCGGCCCGTGGAAGAGTGTGAATAAATCGGGCGCCGCGGAAGACCGGTTATGCGCGATCATGCGGGCGATTTTTACCTGGCAGCCCGCAACATGCTTGAAGAAAAAGCCATAACATGCTAAAAAGAATGGAACAAGCGGGTGATCTGCCGTTTAGAAATGATACGGGGCCTCCCTCCGGGGTAAAGACCCCGCTCTTCTGCGTCAGCCCCGCAGCCCCACGGACCGTGCCGGCGATCGGGGCCGGTTTGTCCGGGAACACGGAACGTTCGTTTGAGGAGCATCGATGAAACATGGTATCACCGCCGTCCTCTCTGCCGTTCTGATATCGGCCCTTGCTGGGTGCGGCGGCAACAAGACCGGGCGTTACACGATAGAACAGTTCATGAACAATATTATCGTGTCCGGCGGAGCTTTCTCTCGCGACGAAAGCATGCTTCTCTTCACGACGGACAGGACGGGGATATTCAACGCCTATACGATCCCAGTCGGCGGGGGCGAAAGCACGCAACTCACCGATTCCAGGAAGAACTCGATCTTCGCCCTCTCGTATTTCCCGCGGGACGATCGCATCCTTTATCTCAGCGACGAGGGGGGCAACGAGATCTATCATATCTACATGCAGGACGAAAAGGGGGCGGTCAGGGATCTCACGCCCGAGAAGAACGCGAGGGCGATTTTTTACGGATGGACGTACAGCATGAACGCCTTTGTCTTCGGCTCCAACAAGAGAGACCCGAAGGTCATGGACGTTTACATGATGGATATGGAAACGCTCGAGCCGCGGATGATTTATCTCAACGGCGAAGGTTACAACCTGGGGGCCATCTCCAACGACGATCGTTACCTCGCTTTTTCCCGGGTGATCACCGAACGCGATTCCGAGATGTATCTCTACGACAGGAAGACCGGCGAAACCAGGCATGTTTCCGGCCACGAGGGTGAGGTCAACTTCCAGCCGAACGATTTTTCTCCCGATTCGAGATACCTTTACTACCTCACCGACGAAGGCTGCGAATTCATGTACGTGAAAAGGTACGAGATAGAAACGGGCGGCACGGAAACGGTCGAGAAGGCGGATTGGGATATCGTCTATTCGCATTTTTCGTGGAACGGAAAGTACAGGATCACCGGAATAAACAGGGAAGGGTCGACAGAGATCCGGGTCTACGACGCGGCGAGCGGCGACACCGTGGATCTGCCCGACCTGCCGGGAGGGGAAATAACCTCGGTGGCGTTTTCAAAAAGCGAAAGGTACATGAGGTTCTACCTCGGCAGCGCCCGCTCTCCCACCGACATCCACGTCTACGATTTTCAGACGGGCAGATCGTTCCGGCTTACGAATTCGCTGAATCCCGGGATAGACCCGGCCGATCTGGTGGACGCCGAAATCGTGAGATACCGCTCGTTCGACGGCGAAGCGATACCGGCGGTCTACTTCAAACCAAAGAATATCAGGCCGGGCGACAGCATCCCCGCGATCGTATACGTTCATGGCGGGCCGGGGGGCCAGGCAAGGAAGACCTACAGCGATGTCGTTCAATACCTGGTAAATCACGGATACGCCGTTCTTGCGGTGAACAACAGGGGAAGTTCCGGTTACGGAAAAAGGTTCCGCGGGCTCGACGACATGAGGCACGGCGAGGACGATCTTCGCGACTGCATCGAGGGAAAGAAATGGCTGATAATGACCGGGTACGTAGATCCGGGCAGGATCGCGATCCTTGGAGGGAGCTACGGCGGATACATGGTCCTTGCGGCGCTCGCTTTTGCCCCGGAGGAATTTGCGGCCGGAATCGACCTTTTCGGGATATCGAACTGGATCAGGACGCTGCGCAGCCTGCCGCCGTGGAGCGAGAATTACAGGGCCGTCATGTACAGGGAAATGGGTGACCCGGACAGGGATGAGGAGTACCTCAGAAAAATATCGCCCCTTTTCCACGCCGATAGAATCACGAGGCCGCTCATGGTGCTGCAGGGGGTGAACGATCCCCAGGTGCTGAAGTTGGAATCGGACGAGATCGTCAAGGCGGCGAGGGAAAACGGGGCGAAGGTCGAGTACATGGTCTTCGACGACGAGGGACACGGATTTCTGAAAAAGAAAAACAGGATCGCCGGATACGGGGCCATACTCGAGTTTCTCGACAGGCACCTCGGGAAATCCGGCGGTGGATCATAACCGCGATCGGGGGAAACCGGCCGAATGGACAATTACGGAGAAGAAAAGATCCTCGCGAGATTCGGCGAGGTATACGGGCAGCTCAAGACGGAGATCGCCCGGGTGATCATCGGGCAGGAAAGGGTCGTCGATGAAATGGTAATGGCTCTTTTTTCCGGCGGCCACTGCCTGCTCGTGGGGGTGCCGGGCCTGGCGAAGACCCTCCTGGTGTCGACGGTGGCGGAATGCCTCGGACTTAAATTTTCGAGGATACAGTTCACGCCCGACCTTATGCCCAGCGATATAATGGGAACGGAGGTGCTCGAAGAGGACAAGACGACGAGCACGAGGGTGTTCAGGTTCATCAGGGGCCCGGTCTTCGCGAATATCGTGCTCGCCGACGAGATAAACAGGACGCCGCCGAAGACGCAGGCGGCCCTCCTGCAGGCGATGCAGGAGTTCGCCGTGACGGTCGGGGGCGGCACGCACTCGCTCGAGCGCCCGTTTTT
The DNA here is from genome assembly GCA_041309605.1 of Candidatus Krumholzibacteriota bacterium. Classification (GTDB taxonomy): domain Bacteria; phylum Krumholzibacteriota; class Krumholzibacteriia; order Krumholzibacteriales; family Krumholzibacteriaceae; genus JALOPX01. The sequence goes on along the minus strand of JBFYZH010000057.1, from coordinate 2,500 downwards.
CGTTCTTGCGACGCAGAACCCGATAGAGCTGGAGGGAACCTATCCGCTGCCCGAAGCGCAACTGGACAGATTCATGTTCAACATCAGGGTCGAATACCCCACCGAGAGCGAAGAAATGAAGATCGTGGACACAACCACGTCGTCGCCGCACGTAAAACCGGGGAAGGTACTGGGCGGGGCGGAAATGCTCGAGATACAGAAAATGATCATGAAAGTTCCCGTGTCGGAAATGGTCCTTTCTTACGGTGTGAGGCTCGTGAGGGCGAGCAGGGGCGGGGATTTTCCCGAGGTGGGGCAGTATCTCTCGTGGGGGGCGGGGCCGAGGGCGGGGCAGTACCTGATTCTCGGGGCCAAGACCCGCGCCATCATGGCCGGAAGGACGACTCCCGATATCGAAGACGTCCGCGCCGTCGCAAGGCCGGTTCTCCGGCACAGGCTGGTAACGAATTTCCACGCCGAGGCCGACGGCATCACAACGGAAGAGCTTGTCGGCCGCCTGCTCGATTGCGTTCAGCCCTGAGCCGGAGGGCCCGACAGAATCCTTCGCGGCGGAGCCGAAAGATGTCACCGGATAAAGGACAGATCAGCGAGTTTCTTCGCCCGGAAACGGTCAGCCGCCTGGCGAACATGGATCTTCTCGCCCGGCTGATAGTCGAGGGGTTCATAGCGGGGCTTCACCGGTCGCCGTATCACGGGTTCTCCGTGGAATTCGCCGAGTACAGGCAGTACAACGACGGCGAATCGACCAGGAACATAGACTGGAAGATATTCGCCAAAACGGACAGGTACTACACGAGGATCTTCGAGGACGAAACGAATCTCAAGGCGACCCTGCTCCTCGACAGAAGCGCTTCGATGGCTTTCGGAAGCGCCGGAGTGACGAAGCTCCGCTACGGGACCCTTCTCTGCGCCGCGCTCGCCTACCTGATGATAAAGCAGCGTGACGCGGTCGGCCTGGCGGTTTTCGACGAGAAGATCAATACGATGATCCCGCACAGGTCCGTAAGGCGCCAGCTCTTCTACCTGATGAAGACGCTCGGGGAGATCGTGCCGGGATCGAAAACCGAAATAAGCGGCACCCTCCATGAGATGGCCGAACGGATAAGGAGAAAGGGGCTGATCGTGCTGATCAGCGATCTTTTCGACGAGCCGGACAGGATAATAAGCGGGCTAAAGCATTTCAGGCACAGGGGGCACGAGATCGTGGTCTTTCACCTCCTCGATCCGCTGGAACTCACCTTGGATTACGGGGGCGAAGTCCGCTTCGTCGATCTCGAGACGGGGGAGAAACTGCGTTCCCGCCCGTGGATGATAAAAAAGGAATACAGAAGGGATGTCGGGCTCTGGGCCGCCGGGCTCGAGCGAAGCTGCAAGGAAAACTCGATCGATTACAACCTGGTCACGATCGATACTCCCTTCGACCAGGCTCTCGTCTCGTATCTGAACAAAAGGCAGAGGATGCGATGAACGGATCCGCCGGGACCGACGGCACGGTGACGGCAACCCCGCCCGAAAGGAAGCAGGTGGCGCGGCGATGAATTTTCTCAATCCGCTCTTTCTTTCGCTTCTTGCCGCCGCGGCCGTTCCCCTTGTAATACACCTCTTCAGCAGGCGCAGGATACCGGAAGTGCCGTTCAGTACACTGAGGTTCCTGCTGAGGTCGGACCGCAGGAGCATGAGAAGGATCAACCTCAGGAGGCTGCTTCTTCTGGCGCTCAGGATGGCTGCGATCGCCCTGATCGCGCTCGCGTTCGCGCGCCCCGTCATAACGGGACATCTGGCGGCGCTTTTCCCCGGGGAGGGGCCCAGGGCGGTTTGCGTACTGCTCGACCGCAGCTACAGCATGGCGGTCGGCGGGAACGAGGGGACCGTTTTCGAAAGGGCGAAAAAACAGGTGGAAAAGATAGCTTCCAATCTCGACGAAGAGGACGAGGTCACGATCCTGCTTTTCGACACCCGCAGGGAAAAAGCGTTTGAGGGCGGCAGGTTCAAATCCGGACCGGCGCTCGACCTGCTGGGGGGGATCGAACCTTCCTTTTACGGAACCGATCTTCGCGGGGCGGTCGATGACGCCTTCGAAATCCTGCGCCGGGCAAGGATCGAGGAAAAGGAGCTCTATGTCATTTCGGATTTTCAGCGCGGCGGCGTGGGAGCGGGAGGGATAAGGAAGCATGACATGCCGGTGAGGACCTTCGTGATGCCGGTCCAGCCCGACCCCGGCCCGAACGTCGCCATCGTTTCCGTATTGACGCCGAGGGTTGCCGTTCACCGCGCGGAAATGGCCGGGCTCGCGGTGACGATGGTGAACCACTCCAGGGACACGGGCGCGAAGTTCCCCGTGAGGGTAATAGTGGACGGGACGCTGGTGATCGAAAGGGAGATCGATCTGGAACCGCGCGCGTCGAGGACGGAGAGGATGGATATCCCAGTGGAACGAGCCGGCTGGATAAAGGGAGAGGTCGGCAAAAGGGAGGAAGGTGGTATCCATATTGAAATTCCG
>JBFYZH010000056.1:0-22469 GCA_041309605.1 Candidatus Krumholzibacteriota bacterium | reverse complement strand
CCTCGGGCGGGGCCTCGCCGGCCTTCATCTCGACGAACAGTTTCGGGCTGTTGAGATCGGGAAACAGGTCGATCCCGAGCCTGCCGAAGGAGATGTATCCGAGCAGCAGGATCGCCAGAACAGCCATCACCACGGTTACCGGGTGTCTTACCGAAAAAGCGGATATTATTCTCATCTGACGACCTTGACCTTCGAACGATTTCTCAGTGTCTCGTACCCCTTGACGACGAGGCGGTCGTCCACCTTCAACCCTTCGAGAACCTCGATTTCATCGGGATTCTCCAGCCCCGTGACCAGCACGCGCTCCTGCGCGGCCCCCTTGTCGACGATAAAAACGGTTTTTCCCCTCTGCCGCGCGAGGATGACATCCTTCGGAATGACTATCACGCTGTCGTGCCGGGCGACGATTATCTCGGCCTTCACGAACATTCCGGGCCTCAGGAGATAGTCTGGATTATCGACGAGGATCGAGGCCTTGAAGGAACGTGTCGTAGGATCGAGGGTTGTGGAAACCTGGCTCACCCTCCCGGCGAGCGTGTCGTCCCTTACGGTATAGTTCATGATTCTCACATCCGACCCGGCCTTGACGGTTCCGAGGTCGTTTCCGGGAAGGTTGACCTCGAGATAAAGGCCGCTGTAATCCATTATCTGGACCATGTCGCTTCCCGCTTCGACTCTCGTTCCGTCGGTGTAATAGGTAAGATCGGTGATTATTCCGTCGAACGGGGAGGAGATCTTGAGTTTCGCAAGCTGCAACAGGGCGTTTTCGTAATCGTATCCGGCGTCCATGTAGTTGCGTTCCGACGTCTTGAGTTCGGTGAGTGTCACACCGCCCTTGTCGTAGAGGGATTTCTGTTTTTCATAGTCGAGCTTGGAGGTTTCAAGGTTGAGTTTCCTGGAATCTATCCTTACGCTGTTCTCTTCCTCTTCATTGGCGAGCCTTATGATGACCTGTCCCTTGCCGACGAAATCGCCGAACGCGAAGGGACGGCCGGTCGCCGGGTTTTTCTGGAGGCGGTAGTCTCCGCTCTTCTCGGATTTTATGGAAATCTCGCTGAGCGAATTGACCGTGCCCGTGGCCATGATGTACTGCTCGATCGGTTTCAGCGCGATCTCCTCCACGGAGACCGGCACCGAAATTTCGTTGTCCACCGTGGTTTCGTCCCCGCCGCATGACGAAAATGCCGCGATTGCCGCCAGAAAAACCAGAAATCTTTTCACATCCTGCTCCTTGTCTAATGGTTGAATGCATCCCGTCCGGTTATTCCACGACCGACCTGTTCTTTTCAAAGTCCCAGAGGGACTGTATCTTCATGTCGAGAAGGTACTGCTTGTACCGTATGAGGGCGGAGACCTCGCTGAGCCTCGTGCGTGAAAGCTGGTTCTGGTACTGGTTGAGATCGTAGCTCGACAGGTCCCCGTTGCGGTATTTTTCGAGGTTGATCGCGTACGTCGATTCCGAACGTTTCACGTTCTGCCTGGCGATGTCGATCTGGATGACCTGATTCTCTAGGCTTCTGTAGGCCTGCCTGATCGATATGAGGATGCTGTTCTCCTCCTCGGCGAGGGAAAGCCTGCTCGATTCGAGCGAGGCCCGCGATGCCCGCATGTCGGCCTTTTTTTCGCCCCAGTCCCAGAGCGGCACCTCGAATGAAACCGACACCTGCTGGTTCTTGTCGGGGGAGTCGTAGATGTTTGAGATCGTCTCGTCCGTGCCGGTGGTTCCGTAGGACAAGTTGATGTTACCCAGAAACTCGTTTTTCGCGCCGGCCCTCACAAGGGCGTCCTCGGCGTATTCGATGTCTATCTGTCTCTGCCTCAGCTCGGCCCTGTGCTTCAACCCGTGGCTGATTGCGGTCTGAAGATCGACGGGGCATTCCCTGTAGGAGATGTCGGCTTCGATCTCGATTTCCTCGTCAAGGTCGATGCCCAGAAGCTGCTTGAACCTGTCATAGGCGTTTTCGAGGCTGACCTGGTAATTGGCCATCGACGAATAAGCGTTCGCCAGATCCAGTTCGGACTGGTAGAGTTCGTCGAGGCTCGCGATCCCCGCGTCGACCTTGTTTCGGCTGATTTCGTGGCGTTCCCTGTTGTTGTCGTATTCCTCCACGGCTATCTCGAGCTGTTTCTTCGTCTCGTACACCTCGTAGAAACCTTCGAGAACCGTTTTTTCTATGGAGAGTTTTTCGAGGGCGTAGGCGAGTTTGCTGTTCTCGAGGTCCAGTTCCAGGCTTCTGAGGTTCATTTTCGTCCTGTTATAGGTGAAGAGGGGCTGTTGTAAATTTATGTAAAGGTTGTTCGAGTAACTCTTGTTGCGCTCGTCGTTGTATTCGCTGTACGAATCCTTCCAGGAAAACCTGTTTATCAGGGAGAGCGTTCCGTCGGTCCACTTGATGGGCTGGTCGATCTGGAAGGTTCCGTAGGATTCGGTCGTTTCCTGCGTGTACCACGTGGAGAAGAGATCGTTGAACTGCGTGAAGTTGCTGTACTCTATCGGCGTGACGGCGAGGCTGAATTTCGATTTGAGTCTCGCGTTCGCGGCTGTCAGCGAAGCCTCGCTTCTTTCGAGGTCGAGCTTCGAGTGTTTTATGCGCGGGCTCCTTTCCATGGCTGTCGCGAGCGCGTCCTCAAGGGTCAGCACCCTCCGGGCCTGCGCCATGGCCGGAAACGCCATCGATGCCAGAACGGCGACGGCGAATGCGCGCCGCACTATGGATACTGAACTGCTTCCTGCGTGACGAAAATGATGCATCATCGGCGATCCTTCCTATCGTTTGACCCATTTTACGGCGTCGGCGGTGACAAAACGACCCTCTCCGGACTTGTTGGTCATCTCGACGACCGTCTCCCCGGCGGTGAGGTAGTACGATCCGAGGAAATTCCAGCCCTCCGTGGCACCGTTGAGATCTATCTCGGTCTCCTCCATTCCATCGTCGTGATGAATGAGGAAGTGGTTGCTTCCGAATTCCTGCTCCTCTCCGGGGTGCCTCCACGGGGGCGCTATCTTGCTGACGTAGTAGTATATGTCGTAGAAACCGCTTTCGGTCAGTTTCGCGTTGAACGCCGTTTTTCTGTCTCCGCTGCCCGCGTTGGTGTAATGAGCTGAACGGACGTATCTGCCGAAGAACTTCGAATTGGTGGTCGGTATCCATTTCGCCGCGTCGCGCCAGAAGGCCATGCCGTGATATTTCTCGTCATCATTCGGCTGCCTGCCCGGCATCAGTCTCTTGAGGAGGCTCCGCGCCTCCTTCTGCTGAGGAACAAAGCCGGGGTCCTCGTTGTCAACGATCGTTTCCCCGCGTTCCAAGAGCCGGACGGGCTGGTCGACGGTCCTTTCGCCTGCGAATGGAACCGCTTTGCCGTCCAGTTCAAAATCTTCGAAGGTCATTTCGATCACCGACGGTATATTCTTCGATACGAGCGTGTTTATCTGAGCCATGCCCGGCTGGAAATCGAGCACGAGACCTATTTCACGGGTTTCGCCGCCGTCGAGGAAGATGAATTTTACCAGGTCGTCTTCCGTGTCCTGAGGTCTTCCGAAACGGCGCCTTCCGAATCCTTCCCCGCCCGGTCCCTGCCGTTTCCTGACTGTCATCTTGAGCAGGCCGTTGACCGGCTCCGGATTGCTTATCTTCATGCGCACCTGGTAGCGTTCCCGGTCGCCGTCGAGGACCTTGAACGTTTCGACGTTCCCGACGATGAATCCGGGGAGTTGCCGGCTGTTGTACCATTCCTCCATGTATTGTCCGAAATCCAATCCGAAACGGGTGTTGACCTCTTCCACGAACCGTTCGCCCGGGATCCTTTCGAACTTGTTTTCACCGAGCAGTTCCGAGAGAAACAGGTTGAATTCCCTCTGCCCGAGTTTCTGTTCGAGAAGCATGAAGAGATAATCGCCCTTCGATTTAATGGCGTAATAGGCGAGGTCGCGCTTGTCGGCGTCCGACATGATCTCCTGGAGCGTTTTTTCCTCCAGTGCGAGATTGATCCTCTCCTCGGGGGAAAGTCCCGTGATAAACCGCTCGAACGGCTGGGATGCTCCCTCGATCTTGCCTGCGAAGAATGCCTCCATCGCCATGCTGAGGACGGGCCATCGCGTCGATTCGATGTCGCTCGTGAAGGTGAGATAGTTGGGGAAGATGTTGTAACTCGGCGAGAAGGCGAACGGATTTTCCTCGTCGTCGCGGTGGAACCTGAAGAATCCCGAGTTATCCACAAGAACCGACCTTATAAGATTGCTGAAAAGTACGGACTGGTCGTCGGTGGGGGAGGAGGTTTCGTTCGTTCTGGACCTGCGTCTCTCCATGCCGCGGGTGATCCTCCGGAAATCCGCGCCCTGGAGAGGCGCCCCTTTTTCCGGCAGCAGGACGATCTGAGGCTGCACCGTTTCCTGTGCGACCGACCAGAGCCTCCGATAGCTGAAGAAATGGATCGGGACCTCGACGAGATCCAGCCGTTCATAAGGATATTCGAGGCCGAGCTTGTTTTCCACTTCATGGCTCAAATCCCTTATGATGGTCGCCATAGTGTCGCCCATCTCGCTGAAATATTCAGAGAAGAAATCATGTCCCTCGAGAAAGTAGAGATTGTAATCGACCGAGTCCACCGTGATGCTCCTGAATTCGTATTTCCCTGCCGCCAGCGTTAGCGAAGGGAGGGGAAGCTCCGGGGTGAATCTGAAGCCGCCCTGCCCGAGCGTGTCGATTCTGCCCTGCGAGATGGCCGACAGCCCCGGGGAGGTCTTCACGGAGAGCGAAAAATCGATGAAATCCCTGTGATGGATCTCGGGATGTTCCGGATTGTATCCAGGCCCCGACACCGGGTACCACAGTGTTTCCGGCGTAAGCAGGAGGTATTGCGGATAGACGAACGAATACCGTTTACCGAGGTTCATCATCTCGGCTTCCTGCATTCTCGAGGCCTGATGCCTGGTTTCTTCCTCGATATCGATATAGCACGCCTCCTCGTCGATCGTGCCGTGGTATTCTATGGAGAACGAATCGCTTTCGCCAGGGGCGAGGGGTACGGAAGGCTCCAGGTAAAGCATGTGAAGGTCCCGCTTGAATTTTATCGGGCCTTTCCCTCCCGATACGGCGTCCACTTCAAGTCCGGGATTGAGCCTGTAAATGTATTCCGCCGCCGGATCCCCGCATGTGTTGACGGCGGTTATGGAAGCACTGGCCGAAAAGGCCGTTCCTTTGTGGTCCAGGGCGATACGGCAGTTCGTTGTCGAGAGGGTCCGTCCTTCCGTCGGCCGGATGCCGATCTGGGCCATCTTCGCGCGAAGCGCCTTACCGGAACTGATTTCGTCGAGGTAGATCGAACCGAGAATAATTCCGGCGGCGAAAAAAAAGACGGCAAGAATCCTGGCAACCACCGTCAGCGTTCTCGACTGGGGGAGACGTTTGAGTCTCAGTATTGTAAGGAAAATGAACGAAAATCCCAAAAACAGATATATCCCCCTGTGCAGAAGAAGTCTCCGCAGATCGCTGAAGCCGGTGAACCCGGAATAGATCATCGGTATCTGGTACGACATGTAGTCGAAAAGGTGGTCAGCCCTGCCTCCAAGGTAAAATAGGGTCAGGGCGATATAGCCGAGGAGCAGAATGAAGGTGACGGCCTGGTTGGGGACAAGGGCCATGAAGAGAAAGGACAAACCAAGGACGAAGATCAGTGTCGGAAGGCTTATCACCAGCGGGTATATGAGGTAACTCATCCAGTCGACCGGCACGTCCGACAGGGTGAGCTGAAGGATAAGGGTGACGATCATGATCGCGAGATTCAGGCAGAGAAACACGAACAGGATCCCCGCCGTTTTGCCGAGCACATAATCCCCGTTGGTCATCGATCTCATGTAGACGACATCGGTCGTGTCGAGTTTTTTATCGCGCTTGAGAAAATCGGAGGCAAGGAACACGGCGATGACTGCCTGCACCGAGTTCAGGAAAAGAATCGGAACGTAGGGTATTGTAGAGGAGATCGCGTGCATCACCCAGGGAGTGTTCACCACGCGCGCCAGCATCGCGAAGCTGAAAAATCCGAGAAAGACGATGGAAATGGCGGAGAATATCCTGTAGAACCAGCTTCGAAAAAGTGTCCTTGTCTCTATTTTGGCCACGACACGGATGTTGTACAGGGAGATCATCTCTTCGACCTTTCATCTGACGGGTCTTTTCCGGCCGATGCCGCCGTTCGACGGCACGGCCGGCCCCCGTTAACGATACCTATCAAACCGCCCTGCCGATACCCTTCACTTTCTGCTCCATGAAATAAACGTAAGAATGCTCGAGATCCGGTTCGACCGCTTCGCCGGGATACCCGTCGAGCCCGTCACCTACGACGTGCACCTCCCAGCCGTTCTCCGATGGAACAGTCGAGATGACCGAGAATTTTTCCTTTATCGCGTCGAGTTCGCTGTCCACAGCCTCGAATCGCCAGGCGTGCCCCCTTGCCATCGCCACGAGTTCCGTCGGGGAGCCGCGGAAAACGACCCTGCCTTCGTTCAGGAGCGCCATGTTGTCGCATGTGCTCGAGATGTCGCCGACTATGTGGGTGGAGAGGAGGATGGTGACGTCGCGGTGTCCCATGTCGGCGATCAGGTTGCGGAAACGGATCCGTTCCTCCGGGTCGAGCCCGGTGGTCGGTTCGTCGACGATTATGATCTTCGGGTCGCCGATGAGGGCCTGGGCTATGCCGAGCCTTCTTTTCATCCCGCCTGAGAGCTTGTTCGCCATACGGTCTCGCACGTCGAACAGCCCGACCTGTTCGAGCATCGCATCGACGGCCTTTTTTCTCGCCTTCGAATCGCGAAGGCCCGCCAGGCTTCCTATGTAATCGAGGAATTCCCATGTCCTGAGCCTGGAGAAGAACCTGAAATCCTGCGGGAGATAGCCGAGCATGCTGCGTATCTCCTTGCGGTTCCTGACAAGGTCGTATTCGTCGACGGTCACCTTTCCCGACGACGGTTTCATCAGGGTCACGAGGATTTTGATCAGGGTCGTTTTTCCGGCGCCGTTGGGGCCGAGAAGGCCGAACATCCCGCTTCCGATATCGAGCGTGACGTCGTCGAGGGCGCGCTTGCCGCCCTTGTAGACCTGGTTGAGGTTCCTGATACTTATATCCATCCTGACCTTTCCTCAAAGCCGGCCCGGCCGGCCATATCATTACGTATTAAAAGCGATAATGTTACCGGCCGGCGGGCACACTATTATCGCGGGGCGCCGCGATTCTTACCCTTTCAGTATGCGCCGGGACTTTGCCGGTTACAGAAAAAAGCCGCAATCGCCCTCCAGCCTGTCATCCGAAACGAAGGAATACATCCATCGCCTTCATCGCGCGATCTATCTTCCGGAAGACCGGGACTCCGGCCTCCTCCATCATCCTCACGGCAGGATCGTATATCTTGCCTTCGTTCATGCAGACGACCATCGGTTTTTCCGTGCCCCTGAACAGCCGTATCAGCGTGTTTGGATGGGACGAGTCCCTCGTAATGTCCTCTTTATGGCCCGGGCCGGCCGGGAGATTTTCCTGCGTGGCAGTCGCCGCCACGTTCGATATGACCGCGCAGTCGGTGCCGCCGTTGCCGACGATGGCTGAGGCGGCCTCGCCGTACGCGGGGGTGAAAATGGCCGGAGTGGCGTCGACCGGGTTATGGATGTCGACCAGGCCGGTGAGATGCTGCGCCAGTTTTTCCATCGTCTCCCCGCTGAATTCGGCGAGTTTCATCGAATAGAGATGATCCGCGGCCACGGAACATTCATACCCGGCGTCGCTCGAGATTCCTACACGGCCGCCCGTAACCTTTCGGCCTGCGAGAAGGGATAGGACCTTTACGGCGTCCTCCATGTCCTCGAGGCTCGACGCTTCATAAATCCCCGCGCAGGCGACGAGCCTGCTGAAAACGTCGTGATCGGTGGCCATCGCGGCGGTATGCGACGCTGCTGCGACGGCTCCTTCGGCGGTCCGCCCGGCCTTGTAGACCACAACCTTCTTCCCTGACCTTGTGATATCCCTTGCAACATCCAGGAAACGCGCTCCGTCGCCCGGCTTGAGGCCCTCGAGGTAGAGGCAGAAGATGTCTATTTCGGGGTCGCCTCTGAGGCTCGTCAGGTAATCGGTGACGGTCAGGTCCATCTGGTTGCCGACGGTTATCATGTATCGCGGATTAAGGATCGTCGCGAGGGTGCTCAGTAGTGTGACGAGCCACGCGCCGCTCTGGCTTACCACGGCTACGTTCCCGCCGAATTTTCCATTGAACGACAGCTTGTAATCCGGAAGGAAAAAGGTGTTGTAGCCTCCGGGCCGGGAGACGATCCCCATGCAGTTCGGGCCGTTGAGGACCGTTCCGCCGCCCGGTCTGGCGCGCACCGTTTCGATCGCGGCGCGGATTCTTTCATCCAGGTGTTTCCCGTCCGCGGTCTCGCCGAACCCGCCCGTGATCAGGATGATCGACTCTGTCTTGTCGCCGAGTATCATATCCTCGAGAAGAGCGACCGACTCCTCTCCGGCGGGTATCGTGAAGACAACAAGGTCGGCCCTGCCGGGCAGGGCGTCCATCGACGGGTAAGCCGTGCAGCCGTCGATCTCCGTCGCCGTTTTGTGCAGAAGCCATATTCGTTCCTTTGGAATCCGGCCGACCGAGATGATATTCCTCAGTATGATGCGTCCCATGTTCGGGCGTTTGTCCGACACGCCGATGACCAGGACGCTCTGCGGCTTGAGCAACTTTTCTATCCGCGCGGCCGGTGGATCTATGTATTTCACCTTTCTTGAGGATATCTTCATGAGGGCGTCGAGGGGTATAAGCGCTCCGCCGGAGGTTATTTGCAGAGGATTGACCTCCAGTTCCTCTATAGTGGCGGATGTTTTCGAAGAGGACGCTGAAAAGGTTTCTGCCAGAAGGGCGAATTTTTCCAGCGCTCCGACTATTGTGGAGGGTTCCGCCAGGGGCCGGCTTGTGATCCTCGTTTTGCCCGATAGGATGGGAAAGAACATGGTTTTTTCCAGGCCCTCCAAAACGCCGTCCTTTTCAAGTATCGATCTCGCCGAAGCGATGAAAAGCCCTTTTTCGCCCTTCAGGCCGTCCTGGTAGACCTCGGTGCCGGTGCCGCCCAGCCCGAGTACCACCACGGGGCCGAAAGCCGGATCCTGCCGGAGCGATATGAGCAACTGGTGGGGTATGGAATCATCGATATCGAGCCGCTCGGCGACAAACATCCCCGACATCCCGATCTCCATTTCTTTACAGATCTTCTCGAAGGATGCGAAGGTCGCCGCCAGCGCCTCCGGAGTTTTGACCGTGAATTTTATCCCTCCGTGCTCGGAGCGGTGGGGCATCTGTACGGAGATGAGCTTGCAGACGACGTTCTCCCCCGGAATGACCGACAGGTCGAGCCCGGGCAGGGATGCGGAATCCGCCGCGAAGAGATACCGCGGGGTCACGAAGCCCGCCGCGTCAAGTATACTGTATATCTCGTGTTCTAAAAGTTTTCCGCGGCCTTCCCCGAGGGCCGCAGAGAGGGTCGTCTCAATCCTGGACGTATCGATGTCATGTCCCGCGCGGCCGGTGTTCTTCTTTTCACCACGAAAATCGGTCATCTTTCATTCCTTTTTGTTACTAACGGCCCGTTGTCTCCGGTAAAGTCCAGACAGATGGCGCTTTTCTGGACAAGCCGGTCGTATTTGTCGCAATATAGCGCGATGAACGTGTGGCATGCCCCGCCGAGATGATCCTTCTCCGGAAAGCAGGCATGCGGGCAATCCGGAGCGCACCATCTGAGCCCGGGATTCTTCGTGAACGATCCGTCCTTTTCAGGCATCGATCATCCTTTTACTACCGGACCGCACCGGGATGTGATAAAACCGTAAAAATAACCGTTCTTTCATCCGAAGAAAAGTTCGGGGGTTATTATATTCGAAGAGGTTGTGCTTGTCGAATATTTAATGTCGTTTTCAGGAGTGAAGTGAAAACCGGGAAGAACATCAAGGGCGAGATAGAGGCGCAGAAAAAGATCGTCTCGCGACTCAAGGGGGAGATCTTCGGCGTCGACAAGACCTCGTCGTCGAGATATATCCGCGATTTCCAGTCGGAATATGCCTCCTACAGGAGGATAGTGCCCGCCGAGAAGGTGATCTCGAGCGCGATGAAGAGCGATATAGTCTATTTCGGCGATTACCACCCGCTCTCGGCGAGCCAGCAGTGGGCGCTGTGGCTGATGAAGGAGATGACGGAGCGCGGCGCGGGGGTCGTGCTGGCCCTGGAGATGCTGTACGAGTACCAGCAGGAGTCGCTCGATCGCTGGATGAAGGGAACGTACACGGAGGAGGAATTCCTCGGGGTGATATCCTACGAATCGGAATGGGGATTCGACTGGGAGAATTACCGCAAGTTCTTCGAATCGGCCAGGGATCCGTTCGTGCCGATTTTCGGCATCGATTACGAGCCGAGGGACCAGCTGAGGTTCATACGGCAGCGCGACAGAATGATAGCGCAGAAAATCGCCTCCATCCGCAGCTTTTTCCCCGGCCACGCGATCCTCGTCGTCATCGGCGAATCGCATCTCGCCTCGTCTCATCTGCCGCTTGAAGTCAGAAGGATATGCGGCGATGAAATAAGGGATACCATCATCGTGCAGAACATGGACGCGATATTCTGGAAGCTGATGCGACGCGACGGCGCCCGGCCGCACTCGGTGATGGTCGACAGCGACCGGTATTGCGTTTTCACGGCCTCGCCGGTCATGAAGTACCAGTCATACAGGGATATGATCCAGCTCTGGTCCGATCAGTCGTTTTCCGAGACGGCCCTCGAATCGCTGACCGAGATGGTGGACGACATCTTTCTATTCCTCAGAGGCGGCGCGGAAGATCTGCAGGTCACCGTGCGCAGGGGTTTCAAGGAGCCTGTCGGGGATGTTTTTCCCGAGATCTGCAGCGGAAAGACCTACGCGTCTTTCGCGACTGTGCTCAGGTCCAGGCAGATCTCCGACGACGGGCTTCTCGCCCTCAAGGAAGAACTTAGGCGGGCGGGCATGAATTATTTTCCCTCGATGAACCTTTTTATGGTCATGAAATTCAACCAGGCCTGCGCCGCCAGGGAGGCGGCCCGCTTCGTGGTCTACGCGATGCGCGACGAGATCGGAAGGAAGAACAGGGTGGTGCGGTCCGAAGAGGACAGGTTTTTCGCATATGTCTTCGAGGAAGCCCTGGCATGGGTCGGCGCGAAAATGGTAGATCCCCTGATCGATCCTCAGGTGAAGGGCGACATCCTCGATTGTATCGACGGCAGGGGAAGGGTGACCGGGCCTGTGGGGAGCTTTTCGATGGGGGAGACTCGCGATGCCGCCGCTCTGCTGAAGTATTTCCTGAAAAGGAAGCGGTCCGGCGCAGGGAAACTGAGGGCGACCTCGAAACTCCGTAAATTGTACTCGCTGGGCATCAGGAAGAGGCTCCTGGTAATCCGGGCTCTCGGCCGAACTCTCGGAAACGAGATCTACAGGGGGTTTCACGGCGGCACCGTTTCCAGGGAGGACCTCATTTCCATCTTCGCCGAAAGGTTCTGCGGGCCGGTTCCGGGATCCGCCGTTTATATCGAATGGGCGCGGCGCGTTTCGGAAGATTGATCCCCTGGATCGATCAGGCATGACTGCGCAGGGCATCGATCCGATGTATCCATCCGGAGACGGGGACATGGCTGGATCAAGTTTTTATTTGAATTTTTCCGGCGCAGCGTTCAGAATCGCCGAATTAACGACCGCAGCCCGTGCAGTGCGTTCGGCACGGTGGCCGGGACAAGACAAGGAGACGGTCATGGAAGACGCCAGGGATCTTATCGACCAGACCGTTCTGGTCAAACTCGAAAGCATTGAGGGACTGGAATTTACGGGCATAGAAGGGGATGGTCCGTTTTTTTGCAAGGTCGTGGCCGTCGACGAAATAGGCATGTGGGTCGAGAACAGGAATTTTGTAACCGTGGAGATAAGGGACAAGGAAGGCAGGGATATTCCGAAGAGCAAAAGGAAAAAGGAGATCAACGCGGTGAATTTTCTTCTGCCGTGGCGGAATGTGCTGACCGTGGTGAAGTTCCCCGACAAGAATGCGGGGGAATTCGACAAGGACACGCTCGGCGTCGATTCGTCGGAAACGGGAAGGATCGGTTTTATCTGAAGCGTCAGCCTCATCCACCCGGCGGAAATGACGGAGACGATGGCGAAGGCTGAGGAAAGGCCGTTTAGTGCCGGATACCGGGATAAAGAAACATCGGATGAACCTGCTGAAGTCGGTCCAGAGGATGCGGCCGGGGTTCATCGTAATCGTAAGCTTCACGGCGGCGGCCTTGATCGGAGCGGCCCTTCTGACATTGCCGGCCGCTTCAAAAGGCGACCCGCTCTCGCCGGTGGACGCCCTGTTCACGGCCACGTCGGCGGTCTGCGTGACGGGGCTTACCGTGGTCGATATTGGAACGTATTTTACCGGTTTCGGTAAAACGGTGATACTGGTTCTGATACAGCTCGGGGGTCTCGGGGTGATGACCTTCTCGGTCTTCCTGTTCCTCTTTCTGGGCAAGGGAGTCGGGATGAGGCAGAGATGGATAGTGACCGAAACGCTTACATCGACCCCGCTCAGGGATATCCGCAGTCTCATCAGGTCGATCTTCATCTTCACCCTGGTGATCGAAGGCCTGGGCGCCTCATCCCTTTTCCTCTTCTGGTACCGCGACATGCCCGCAATGCAGGCAGTCAATAAAAGCGTGTTTCATGCCGTATCCGCCTTCTGCAACGCCGGGTTTGCCACCTTCAGGGCGAGTTTCATTCAGTACGCGTCGAGCGCCTGGCTCAACGTCACGATAATGCTTCTCATAATTGCGGGGGGATTGGGATTTCCCGTAATATACGAGTTCCGCAACAGGATCATGTACAAGAGGCGGCGCAGGAAACCTCCGCTTTCCCTCCACGCGAAGATGGTTCTTTCGACGACCGCCTTCCTGATACTTGCGGGAAGCACGGTAATATATCTTACCGAGCGCTCGGGACAGCTTGCTCTCCTTTCGCCGAAGGGACAACTGCTCACTTCTCTTTTCCAGTCGGTGACGGCGAGGACAGCCGGATTCAACACGCTTGATATTGCAAGACTGAATCCCGTGACCAGCTTCATCCTGGTGATGCTGATGTTCGTGGGCGCCAGCCCCGGTTCGTGCGGCGGAGGGGTCAAGACGACGACGCTTGCCGTATTCGCGGCGATTTTCAGGACGAAGATAACGGGAAGAAAGTCGATAAGTCTCTTCACAAGGTCGATCCCGGAGGATACTGTTTTACGGGCGCTCGCCGTCTTCATCCTGGCGGTGATGGTGATCACGATCGGGGTCGTGATGTTGCTTCTGACCGAGATGGATACGGCGAGATCGGGGAATGAATATTTTCTGGCCTACCTTTTCGAAGCTGTCTCGGCGTTCGGAACGGTGGGCCTGTCGATGGGTATAACGCCCGCGCTTACAGGGGCCGGAAAGGTTGTCATCATCGTCATGATGATGCTCGGACGCGTGGGACTTCTGACCGTGGCATACATCATCACCCGCGGCGAGCGCACGAATCTTTACACGTACGCCGAAGAAAAGGTTATGATCGGGTGACGGGATCGTCACAAATGGTGAGAAAGGAAAGGATATGGCAGGCAAATTCGCGGTGATCGGGCTCGGGAACTTCGGATTCCACGTCGCTAAAACCCTCTTCGAGGAGGGGAACGATGTGATGGCACTCGATAAGGACGAGGACATGATCCAGAAGATCCGCCCCCACTGTTCGCAGGCGATCATAGGGGATGCCACGCAGAAGGAACTGCTCGTGAGCCTCGGCCTCGAGGAGATGGACGCGAACATAGTGAGCATGGGTGGGAACGCGAACGCCGCCACTCTGATCACACTTTACCTCAGGGAGATGAAGGTAAAAAGGATCGTGGTGAAGACGACGAACGAGGATCATGGAAAAATCCTGCGGAACGTCGGAGCGACCGACATAATCTTTCCCGAAAAGGACATGGCGATAAAGGTCGCCAGAAACCTCGCCGCCCCCGATATCCTCGACTACCTGCCGATGTCGGGCGATTACATCATCGCGGAAATCGCGCCGATTACCGAACTGGTGGGAAAGAGTCTCGCCCAGCTCGGGTTGAGGGCCAGGTACAACGTGAACGTCATCGGGATCAGGGAACTGATACCCGAGAATTTCATCCTTGTTCCCAACGCCGATTTCGTAATCAAGGACAGCGACGTGCTGCTGGTAATCGGGACGAGGAAGGACATCAACAAGATCAAACAGATGAAGTAGCGAAAAGGCCGCGCACGGGCCTGAATCCCGTGAAATCAACGGATCGACTCAGGAGTGGAACAAGAGGAGGAACCATGAAAGGATTGGCGGCGGTAATTGCGGCGGCGGCGATTGTGGCAACGGCCGGCTCTTCGGAGGCGGGAATCGGATTCCGGGCGACGGGCGGCCTAAGCCACATCTCGTACGGGGATTTCAACGACTGGGTGGACGAGTCAAACGTCAGCCTGGCGGGTACCGGCGAAATCGACAATATGACCTGGATTCCCGAGCTGAGCGGGGAGTTCTACTATTCGATCGGCCCGATGTTCGAACTCGGCGCCGGAGCGGGGATGATGTGGGGGAAATCGGATTATTCGTTCACTGAAGGAAGCGATTTCGTCAACTACGAGCACAAGATGAAGGCCGTTCCGATAAACGCCACCGTATATTTTAGGCCAAGTGTTCCGATGGCCGGCATCAAGCCGTACCTTTACGGTGGCGGGGCGATGTATTATACAAAGCTCGATTTTCTTCTGAACATATCCGACGAGGCCGGGATCGACGCCGAGCTAAGCGCGTGGGGATTCGGATTTCACGGCGGGGGCGGCATGGAGTTCTCCATCATTCCCAGCCTGTCCTTCGATCTTGGTTTCAAGGTCAGGTGGGCGTCGATAGACGGTTTCGAGGGAACGGCCACCGATTTTGAGGGCGAATCAAAAGATGTTTATCTGGCAGGTTATACAGATAACGAAGGTCACTGGCATTACACCCCGGAGCTGGCCACTCACAAGGGAGAATACGACGAGGGCAAGGTCGACCTGACCGGGTACACGATATACATAGGATTGAAGGCGGGATTCTGATCCCGCAGGCGATTCGCGCAGCCGGCTCCCCAGGGAGCCGGTCGCGTTTTACGGCCGCATGAGGCCGGGGCCTTGTATCAACGAACCTGTTTCGACGGCCGGAAGGCCGGGTTCATTCAGCCGGACTGGCCGGCGATTCGGACCTGACGGAGGCGCACCCGGATGTATCTGACGAAATTCCCCAGGACCTTCTGGGCCGCAAACACGATCGAGTTGTTCGAACGGCTCGCCTATTACGGGATGAACGTGATCCTCGTCCTCTACCTGACGAGGAGGGTGGGATTCAGCGTTGAAGCCTCGGCCACTATCACCGGGTTTTTCATCGCGTCCCTCTACCTGATGCCGATCCCGACGGGGGCGATCTCGGACAAGATCGGATTCCGGAACAGCCTCTTCATCACCTTCTCGGTGCTTGCCGTCGGGTACTCGATTCTCGGGTTGCTGCCGTCGAAGGCGACGGCTCTTGTCGCGCTCTTCTTCATAGCGGTCGGAGGCGCCTTCGTCAAACCGGTCATATCCGGGACGGTCAAGAAAACCTCGCCGGAGGGGCTTTCCAAGATGGGGTTCTCCCTTTTCTACATGGTGATAAACATAGGCGGATTCACAGGCAAGATCATCGCCAAGAGTCTTCGCCAGGATCTCGGGCGCCGGCTCTCACAGTCGGATTTTACGGCCCTCAAGAACTGGGTCGAGGCGAACGTCCCGCCCTTCGACATGACGCAGAGCCTGATCGACAGGGCCGCTTCGCAGCATCCTCCGATGGACCCAGGGGCATTCCTCGAGATGCTCAAGTGGCAGGGTTTCGGGATGCAGGTGATATGTCTTTTTTCGGCGGTGATGGCCCTTGTGGCGCTGCTTCTTGTCACCTTTACCTACAAGGAGCCGGACAGGACCGGCGAGCCGGTGCGTTCGGTGCGCGAGACCTTCGCCGACATGTTCAAGCTTTTTCTCGACTTCAAGTTCATCTCATTCATGATCATCTTCTCGGGATTCGACCTTATGTTCTGGCAGCTCTACCTGTCGGTGCCGACCTACATAGTGACGCACATATCGGAAACGGCGCCGATGGAGTACATAATCTCGATCAACCCGGGGATGATCATAATTTTCCAGATGCTGATCGCAACGCTCATGGCGAAGATGAAGCCGTTCGGCTCTATGGGGCTCGGAATGGCGATATCGGTCGTCGGAATGATCCTGCTGGGACTCTTCCCGACACTATGGGGGACATGCATCGCGATTGCAGTCTTCGCGATCGGCGAGATGACCTTCGCCCCGAGGTTTTTCGATTACGTGGCGACCCTCGCGCCGAAGGGGAAGGTCGGGTTGTATCTGGGTTTTAGTTATCTGAAGGCTTTTCTTGCCAACCTCGCCGGTGGCCCCCTTTCCGGATACCTTCTCGGGAAATACTGCCCCGCCGACGGGCCGAGGGACCCGGCGAAGATGTGGTTTACCTTCGCCGCGATAGGTGTGGCGGCCCTTGTCGCACTCTTCCTCTATAACAGGTTCATCGGCGACCAGACGCGCGAGGAGGAGGCCGCCGCGGCATGATCATAACGGGAATCGATATCGCGGTAATAGTCGTTTACCTCGTGATCGTTTTCGGAATCGGAGTCGTCCTTTCAAAGCGCGCCTCGCGAGACACCGAGGAATTCTTCGTCTCAGGCCGTTCGCTCCCCTGGTGGCTCATAGGCACGTCGATGGTCGCGACGACCTTCGCCGCCGATACCCCGCTCGTGGTTTCCGGCCTTGTCGCGAAGGGGGGGATCTGGCAGAACTGGATCTGGTGGCACTGGGGGATCGGGGCCGTCTTCACCGTCTTTCTTTTCGCCAGGCTCTGGAACCGGGCAGGCATAACGACCGACGCCGAGCTGATCGAACTTCGTTACGACGGAAAGCCAGCCGCGGCGCTCAGGTTCTACCGCGCCGCATGGTTCGGCATCTTCCAGAACGTCCTTGTGATCGCATGGGTGATGAAGGCGATGGCGAAGATCATCATCGTCGTGATGGGATGGCAGCAGGCCGGCGAGGTGCTCGGGATGAATCCCGAGGTCTTCATAGTGATGTGCCTTTTTCTCGTCACGGTGTTTTATACGGTGATGTCGGGGCTCTGGGGGGTCGTGATGACGGACCTTCTCCAGTTCATACTGGCTATGGGCGGATCGATCTTCCTTGCGGTCATTTCGTGGAGGAGCCTCGGAGGGATGGACGGCATCAGGGCGGGGCTTGCAGGCAAGGGTTTCGATATAGTCGCTACGCTGAGGATCGTTCCCGGGCCCGAATCGCTTTTATCCGCGAATCCATTCACCGAGTTCATTCTCCTTGTCCTTGTCGTCTGGTGGGCGTCGTACACGATAGACGGGGGCGGGTACCTTGCGCAGAGGCTTTTTGCCGCAAAAAACGAAAGGCACGCCGTCTTCGGATATCTCTGGTTCTGCATAGCGCACACCGCGCTGAGGCCCTGGCCGTGGATAATAGTCGGGCTTTGCGGGATGGCCCTCTTCGGCAGGGTCGACGACCCGGAGACCTATTACCCGCTCGTCATGAGGGAACTGCTCAAACCCGGTATGCTGGGACTGATGCTTGCCTCCTTTTTCGCGGCATTCATGTCGACGATCGACAGCCAGCTCAACTGGGGCTCGTCTCTTGTCGTCAATGATCTGCTGAAGAGATTCCTCAGGAAGGGACGAAGCGAAAAGGAATATGTTCTCATGGCCCGCCTTGCGATCGTCGGGCTCGCCCTTATCGGGGCGGCGGCGTCGTTCCTTGTGACCGACATCTCGTTTGCGTGGAAGCTGATCATTTCGGTCACCGCGGGAGTCGGTTCGGTCTATGTCGCCAGGTGGTACTGGTGGCGCGTGAACGCCTGGTCGGAAATAACGGCGATGGCGGTTGCGATGGCGGCGACCTTCGTTCTGTCGATACTATCTCAAAGACCGGGACTCGAAGGCGCCCCGTGGCTGCAGTTTCCGTATTCCACCGTCCTGACAGCGGCCCTATCCATCGTTTTATGGGTGATCGTCACATTCGCCACGCGGCCGGTGGGCGACGAGAGGCTTCGGCAGTTTCACGAACGTGTAAGGCCGGGTGGGCCGGGTTGGAGGCGTTTCCGCGAGGGGGCCGAAAGAAGCCGCCCGCTCGGTGTGATCGTCAACATCTTCGCCGGCCTTCTTGTCGTCAGCGGAATGCTCATCGGGTTCGGCGGCTTCATTCTCGGGCGGACGGTGGAAGGCATCGTGGCGACAGCCCTGGCGGTCGCTGGCGGGATCGTGCTATTCTTCACGCTGAAGGGAGACAGGGTCTGATTCCCGCTTGTGGCTGAATTTATTCGGAGCAGTAATTCCCAATTCCGGCATGTTTTAGATCAGGTACAGCGGTCATTGGTTCGGATCGAATAACGCAGGGGAGATTGATCCGTTTGGAGCGCATCAGGCTCGTCGTGTCACTGGAGGTACGAGCATCATAAGGAGCCTCTGGCCAGTCTTGAGGTTTTCGTCAGGCGCCTGCCTGTTCACGTGGGGGTGGCGTTCGGGATTATAGCGGTCGCCCTTGTGATAGGGATAGCGGGAGCGCCGGGCTTATTCGCATGGAAACCGGCCATCAAATGCAAAGGGGGTATTATGAAGAACATTATCACTCTGGTGTGCCTGATGATCACCGTCATGGTACCGTCCGGATGTACTTATAAAAGTTCGAGCGGGGAGTATTCCATTGGAGGTGGAGGTCTCGTTTTTACGGATGGCGCCGAGCTCACAATAAAGGTGGAAGGCGACAGCAGGTTAACGGAAATAAGCAATTTTATTCTGAAAAAGGAGGATGAACAGGAATATCTGGACGACCCGTCTTCGAATTCGAAGGAAGGTGCAATCGACAGGAAATTCAAGGAATGTCTCAAGTCCTTTGCGCTGCCATGGAGCGTGGATCTTACATTGAACGCTGATGAAGTGCTGTTTGTCCAGGTCAGGCCGATCGACTTCAACGGCAAAGTGGTGGTCGAGATCTGGAGGGATGGGAAGCTTCAAAAAGAGTATTCATTGAACAACAACATGTTTGCATTCCAGACGTCATATCGTTTATGAAAAAGCCCATGCCGTCTCCCTGACTTTCCACTTGAAAAAAATACTGAAGGCATTTAGTGTCTTCCGGTAACTTTATAACGATAGGAGAGCGCAAAGTGAGAGTGCGCAGTTCGGTTATCGCGATGCTTGCCGTAATTTTTCTGGCGGCCGTCATGCCGGCTCCGGTCGCCGCGGAGACGGAGGAAGAATTTACCTCGTTTTTATTCAAGGGACGCCACGGCATAACCCTGAATGGCGGGTCAAGGCACGGCGGGGAAAAGCGGCGGCTGGAATGAAAAAGCGTATCGACGATTACGATCTCGAGAGCCTGCCGGGGATAGGCAGGAGCCTGGCCGCGGACCTTGAGGATCTCGGATGCAGGCGCGTTTCGGATCTTGCCCCGATGGATCCCGAGGCGATGTACGAGGAGCTTCAGGAGATGAGGGGGACACATATCGATCGCTGCGTGCTTTACGCCTTCCGTTGTGCGGTCTACTGCGCCCGCAGTGAAGATCCTCACCCGGAGCTGCGGAAATGGTGGAACTGGAAGGATCGAAAGATCGACAGGCCGTGATCGGTCGGACTTGAAGCCGGCGTCGAAGCAGGGACCGTTGACCAGACCTGAAAAAAGGGATTATGGGCAGGTTCCTCGGACCGGTTCTGAAAAAGGGCGAAGAATCCCAAATATGGAGGATGGTCGCATGTCTAAGGTATTCCCCGAGCCGGTGACTTCCCTGCCTGAGGCGGAGGTTCCGCTGGACGGCGTCCGCGCCTGGCTGTCCCAGTCGAAGGGGCACCAGGTGATCTTCATGGAGTTTTCAAAGGACGTCGAGGTTCCCGAACATTCACACGAGAGCCAGTGGGCCGTCGTCGTCGAAGGCAGGATAGATCTTGTGATCGGAGGGAATAGGAAGACCCTGTTCAAGGGCGATCAATACTATGTTCCCGCCGGGGTGGTTCATTCGGCAACGGTGCACGCCGGGTACGCCGATGTCACATTCTTCAACCAGGCGGATCGTTATCGCCCGCGCCGGGCGCTCTAACAGGAGGGAATTTCGAAATGAAGGTCATTGTCGCCGGATTGCTGGGAGGAGTCGTTCTGTTCGTTCTGATCTTTGTGGCGAACGTGGTTTTCAAACTCCAGGTTAATATGGATATGAAGCAGGTTCGGTCTGAGCGTCAGGTATACGAGGTCCTGAAGGCGAACATCGCGAACCCGGGAAGGTACATCTGCAATCCGGCGCTGACCGACCAGGGACGTTTCCCGGATAACGCCGAGGTGTACAGTATCTTTTACAGCGGGATGGGGCACGGAACGGCGGGGAAAAACCTGCTGATCGAACTGGCATCGTACATCCTCGCGCCGATTATAGGCGCGTTGATGCTCTCGACGACCTCGACAAGGATCAAATCGAATTATCCGGCAAAGGTGCTTTTTTTCACTGCGATCGGACTTCTGATCGCGTTATGCGGCGATCTTTCCGATATGGGTATAGCGGGGTATCCGATGAAGGATGCCCTGACCCTTGCGGTATTCGATGTCGTCATCTGGACGCTGGCCGGCCTGGTCGTGGCCGGCAGAATTCAGCCCGGGCCTGAAAAACGCTTGATGGCGTAGAGATTGCCGGTTGCCATTCATCCCGGTTTTGCGTGATAATGGCCTTTCCGTAATACGTCGGATTTTCGCCAGGGGTGGAGGAAATGGAATGCTGCACTATGTCACGGCCATAGTTCTTCTCTGCTGCAGTAATATCTTCATGACATTCGCATGGTACGGGCACCTGAAGAATCTTCCCGATAAGCCATGGATCGTCGCGGCGCTCGTCAGCTGGGGTATCGCTCTTTTTGAATACCTTCTCCAGGTTCCGGCGAACAGGATAGGGTACCAGGTAATGACGGTCGGCCAGCTCAAGATCCTTCAGGAAGTCATCACGCTGACCGTGTTCATCCCGTTTTCATTCCTTTTCATGAAGGAAAGGCTCACGCTGGATTACCTCTGGGCCGGGCTTTGCCTGCTCGGCGCGCTGTTTTTTCTCTTCCGCAGGAACATTTTCGGAGCCTGAGATAATCGACAGGCGGCGGAATGTCAAAAAATGGCGGCACGACGCCCGATACGACAATGCGTAATTGAGGATGGAGGTCCCGGATGCTGATAAGGCAGATGAAGGATGCCGATGTCGATTTCGCTTTCGGCCTCGCTTCGGAAGAGGGATGGGCGTCCGAGACAAGGGAGGTCTTCGAAGGTTTTATCGAGTACGACCGCGGCGGTTGTTTCGTGGCCGAGGAAAATTCGGAGAGGATCGGAATATGCGTGGCGGTGCGTTACCCTCGAAGCGGTTTCATCGGCGAACTGATCGTGAAAATGGAAGCGCGCGGGAAGGGTTACGGTAAAACCCTTTTCCGGCACGCGGTCGCTTACCTGCGGTCGAAGGGGGTCGTGAAGATAGCCCTGGACGCGGTGGATGCGGCGGCGCCGATCTATGAAAAAGAGGGGTTCAGGAAGATATGCAGGTCGCTTCGGTTTGTCGGAAGGATCGACGGGCGCGAAAACCGGCTCGTTCGCAAGGCCCAGCCCGGAGACATCGACGATATCATCGCGATCGATGGAAAACTGTTCGGCGATGACAGGAGTTTTTTCGTAAGACGGCGCATGGCGCTTTTTCCCGATCTCTGCTTTGTGCTGGACAATGAAGGTATCCGGGGATACGCGATGGGAAGGCCGGGGGTGGGCCTTTTCTCGGTCGGACCTTTTGTTTGTCAGGGCGGCGACGTGGATCCTTTGGTCCTGGTCGAGGGTCTCGCCATGGAAACGGGCGGCGGCGACATGAGGTTCTGCGCCCTCGAGACATGTGAAAGGGCCGTCAATCTTTTCAGAACGGGGAAAATATTCGAGGAAAGGAATCCGTGCTGGCGCATGGCCTGCGGGCCGTACGAGGAGTTGCGCACGGGTGTGGACCTTCTGGCGACAGGTTCGGGGGCCAAAGGGTGACGGTGCGAGGGAATCAGGTGAAAGAATGAAGAGAACGGTCAGGCCGGGAGTAACAGAGGGAAACGAGATACGGGCGATTTTTTCCGAAGTTCACGGCAGGTACGAGCTGGTCAATCACCTGCTGACGTTCGGGCTGGATACCGCATGGCGAAGGCTAGCGGCGGGAACGGCGGCACAGGCCGTGGGAGGCGGACTCTGGGCCGACATCTGCACGGGAACCGGGGAGATGGCCGTTTGTCTCGGGCGACTGGCCCCGGAA
>JBFYZH010000055.1:0-17126 GCA_041309605.1 Candidatus Krumholzibacteriota bacterium | reverse complement strand
CGGTTTACTCGCGGGACGGCTTTCACTTTTTCAGATCCCACCAGCCATACCACGAAACGTAGACGACCGTCTTCTGGTCGTGCCAGTCCGAATCGAGGAAACGGTTTTCCCAGATATATTCGACACCGGCCGTAAGGCCCAATCCCTTCGGGCTGTAGGTGTCCACGGAGATCCCGATACCGGGCTCGATTGTGTTGTTCCAGTCGTACTTCTCCGTATCCCACTTGTACCGGAGCGTGACGTAGGTGTTCAACGTGGTGGTCTCTCTCCAGCGTTTCCAGTCCACGCCCTGCTTTATCCATCCGGCCATAAGGAGGTTGTCGGAGTATTCCCGGGGCATGTCGTAACGAAGTTCGCCCCACGTGGAACCGCGAAATCCCTCGATCGCTCCGGCTTCGGAGCCGGGGTTCAGCAGCGCGATAACAACAGCGATCGCCATAATGCCTGTCTTTTTCACAGTCTATCTCCTTCCGAAGATCCTGGCGTCGGTTACCCCCCAGGAAAGTTCAAACATGAAGTGCTCGATCAACCTGTAATCGTCGTCAAGATAATCCCCGTAGTCGCCGCAGGGATACATCCTGCCGTAGTAATTATCCTCGCAGATGACGAAGTCCGCCGGGACCGCGATCGGCGCGCCGCCCGCGTCCTTTCTGAACGCCTCGGTAATATGGACGTATCTGGCGTTGGGAAATTTCGAACCGAGAGAATACCTGTATATATCGCTGTCCCATCCGTTCATGACGACCGTCATCCCGTCGAACCCGTTTTTTTCGAAAAACCCTATCATGGCAGAGGCGTCCGGATACTGCTTCTGCAGCCAGCGGAAGTTGTTTATTCCGTACGCCCAGAAGACTAGCATCACCGCGGCGATGAAAAACCGTTTGAGCGCCCTGCTCGGGCTCCTCATCGAAAAGATGTCCCCTATCCTTTCCACGCCCGCGGCGGCGGCGGGGGCTATGAACACAAGCGCATAGAGCATGTTCTTGTTGACGGATTGCTCCGCCCCGGTGACAAGGTGGACGAGTATTATCGGCAGCGAAAGAACGGTGAATACGGCGGCCGTTTTTCCGTGTTTCTCGTGCATCATGCCGAAAACGGCCAGAAGGTAACCGAGGGCCACCCACCTCAGCGTCCAGTCCGCCAGAGTCACGAAGGAAACGTGCGATCCGCTCTGAACGTCGCGTATCTGACCCATCACTTCGGTCCTGGGGGAATATGGCGCGTAGAAGTAGAACAATGCCGCAAGGACGGCCGCCGAGAGCAGCGAAACGATCATGGCGCGGGAGAACCTGTGCCTGTACAGGGCGTAGAGCACGATGAGAGGGACGAACACCGGTATGAGATATTTAGTTATCGAAGCGAGAAAAAGAAGGAACATCCCGGCCGCCAGGGCCGCCGAACGGGCTTTCCCCGGCGAAGCCTTGAACGATATCGCCAGAAACATCATCGAGGCTCCGAGAAAGAACGCCGCCGTCATGTCGTATGTGGCCAGTTTCATAAGGTAGGGAGTTTGTCCGGAAAAGATGAAAATAGCCGCCGAGATGACGCCGATTTTCACGGAAAAAAGAGTTTTTCCGGTGATGTAAATGAAAAACACGAGGCACAGTCCCAGTATCACGTTGACCATCCTGGCTCCCTCGAGGCCGCCCGCCGAATCGCCGAGCGCGGCAAGGACCGGATGCATGAAAACGTAACCCGTGGCGAACGGGCAACCGGGGCACGGGGAGCCGTCCAGAAGCTGATGCCCGATGTTGATATGGTACGCCTCGTCCACGAAAATGGCCGTGAAATCGAGATCGAGGGCCGTAAGAAAGAATCCATATAGCAGTATCAGCCATATGATGTTCTTTTTATCGAATATCATTGCCTTCATCTGTTTACCAGGTTGTCGCCCTTTTCCGCTATTCCGATAAGGTAGTCCACGTCCGGGGAATGAGGTTCGGATAATCGCACTCCGGCCATGTGAATTGGAAAATCGCCGGATTCGCCGGCAAGAACCCTGGATATCGTTCCCTCGAGAGTCATGGTCTTTTCACCCAGGACGGTCACCGCCTTCAGAATTTCTCCGGCGGCGAATTCCTTCTGCGACGCGAAAAGGAATCCCGTGGGGGAAATATTCCTTATTACTCCGAAAGTGTCTTTGCCGCCGTGTTCCGGAACGATCGCGGGGAGATAGGAGAGGGTCCTGCCCGCTCTTTTCCTGTACTCCTTCGGATCCTGGAAGGTCCTCTCCAGGTAGGTTTCGTACCTGTTGGAATATTCCCGCAGGAATTTGCCGACCGCCGATTCGAAGAGATACCTGGAAAGCTCGTCCTGTTTGCGCACGGCGACCTGGTCGAAACGGAATCCGGACCGGCATATCACGATGTCCCCCGCCTCCACCGTTTTCTCGTGCAGAGCCGTTCCGGAGACTTCGATGATCCTGCCCGGAAGCAGGATATCGAGTTTCAACGGCCGCCGCCCCGGGATTGTACCGACGTACAGCAACGAAAGACCGTCCCTGGTCAGGTTGTTCGCGACGGCCAGCCTGGGCTCGCCGGAACCGTCGGCGTTCCTGAAGAGCACGGGCACCGAGTCGGGTATCCTGAAATCCGATCTTCTCTGGCTGATCTTCTGCCTGGCGTACTGAATTATGGCTATTCCGAGCCCCGTATTGTACAAAGCCCAGAGACTGTTCACGGCGATGATGAATTCATCGTTTCTCAGCTGAAAGACGAGCTGTACGAGCGCCCAGACTATGGCGGTCATGCTGACCAATATGACGGTGTATTGCGGAACCAGGAGCCTGCGCGGCGCTTTCCCTTCTCCCTTGGGAGTGACCTTGAAACGCCTCGCCTTGCTGGGCAGCAGGAATACGCCGAGAGTCTGCATGTAGGTCATGAACTTGCCCATGCTGAACTGTTCGAGCATGAGCGATCCGCCGTATCCCCTTCCCATCTCGTTGAACGCGAACATCGATATCGCGTAGTACGGAACGAAATGGAGGAGGTACTGGATGTCGAGAGCGTTCATCGGAAGTATTCCCGTAAAGAGCGTTATCGGGGGGACGACATAGAAGATAAACTTCTGGAATCCCTCGAAGGGGTATATCAGGCTCGCCAGGTAGCAGAGGCGCTGTGAGAATTTCAGCCCGCGTATGAACAGCGGGTTGGAACGGAAGAAGACCTGCCAGCCCCCGAGTCCCCAGCGGACCCTCTGGATGTGGAAGGGCAGGATCGTCTCGGCGGCTATCCCGTAGGCGAGGTGCTCGTTGTGATATACCGATCTCCAGCCTTTCGCGTGCAGGCGGATCGACGTGAGCATGTCCTCGGTCACCGATTCCCTGGCGAACCCGCCGATATCGTCCAGAGCCTTCCTTCTCATCAGCGCGCTGCTTCCGACAAAGTACGCGGCGTTCCACCTGTCGCGTCCCGGCTGTATCAGGGAATAGAACAGGTTCTGTTCGGTCCAGATGTACTTTTTCCTGTAGTCGGTGCGGTGCTGGAAGGAATCTATGTTGTAGAATTCCTGGGGCGCCTGGGCGAAGGAGAGTTTTTCGTCCTTGAAATAACCGATCAGCCGGTCGACGAAGTGCGGAAGGGGTACGTGATCGGCGTCGAAAACGGCTATGAATTCGGCGTCGGAGTTATCCAACCCGAAGTTCAGGTTTCCCGCCTTGGCGTGCCTGTGATCCTTCCTCGAGAGATAGACGCAGCGGAGCTCTTCGCAAAGTTTCTTCACCTCGGCCCGGCCGCCGTCGTCGAGAACCAGGGTCCTGTGCGGATATGTAATATCGTTGCACGCGAGAAGGGTGGTCCTGAGCACGGAGACCGATTCGTTCAGCGTGGGTATGAAAATGTCGACCTTGCGGCCCGTGAGGGGTTCGGGCGGTTTGCGGTTTATGGGGCGCCACACGGTGAAATAGAAAAGAAAGGTGGTTATCGCGCCGAACACCTCGGCTCCCCAGAGAGACCAGGCTAATACCGGCGCGTTATGATTCAGAGTCCCGGTGACCCTCCAGTAGAGGTAGTACAGGGTTACGAGAATGGCGACTACGGCGACCAGCCGCCGGATTCGTTCCGTCTTTATCTGCTTGAATTCAATCATCTTTCCGCTCTTTTCCGGATGGCGGTTTACGGTTCGTTACTCCTCGGACACCGGGCGAAAGTATAAACCAACACCCGGGCGCTTTCAATTCATTTGCCCGGCATGGCTTTTCATTTTTTTCGTGCGGGCTGCCTTTTCACTCAAGTAAATTGTAATCACATGCCGAAAAGCATATTACGGGCCAATGGCAGAACCGTATCCCGGACCCTTTTGCGCTCCGCCGGAAACGAACGGCGCCTGATGAAGCGCGGAAAGAGCCGGCCCGCGTTTGGAATAAAACAAGCACGGTATGCGATGAAGGCTTTCAGGGTTGAACTCAAGGAAAAGTTCCGGCAGACTAAGAACCTGCCGACCATCCCGATCGTTGTGCTTGTGCTTCAAAAGGCACTGGCCGACGACAAGTCGAGCGCCGAGAGGATCGGACGGATAATATCCAACGATCCGAGCCTGAGTTCGAACATCCTCAGGCTCGCCAATTCGGCGTTTTATTCCTCATCCGGGAAGCCGGTGTCGACGATATCCGACGCGGTGGTCAGAATAGGACTTCATGAGATAGGAGAACTCTGCTCGACACTTGCCATTGTCCAGGACTTCAGGCAGATAGGCAGATTCAGAAACCATACCCATTTCTGGAAACACTGCATCTCGGTGGCGCACGCGGCGAGCTGCCTCGCCGAACACTCGGGCAAACCGGAGAGAGTGAACAGAAATGAAGCGTATGTGACCGGACTTCTTCACGATCTGGGCACCCTTATACTCGAGCAGTATTTCACCGAGAGGGCGCGAAGCGCCTGGTTCGAGGCGAAGAAAAAAGGGATCCCGGAATATGTGGCGGAACTGGATGTTTTTCGCATGGATCACGGGGAAGTCGGGGGGAAACTGCTGCAGTTCTGGAATATTCCCGATCAAATCGTCCAGGCGGTCTCGTTTCACCATCAACCGGGACTTGCCGATCCCGGTGCGAGGGATATAACCCTGATCACGCATTTTGCCGACGCAGTATGCAACTACAAGGATTTCGTCGGCGCCGGAAATAATGGCGTCGCCACCCTTCCGGAGGATGTGATGGCCAGGCTGTCGGTCGACAGCGCAATGGTAGCGTCGCTGATAGAGAGCGTGAAGCAGGAAACGAAAAAAAGCGAAGTTATCATAGCCCTTGCCACCGCGAGTCTCGGGCGCGAGAATATTCCGTCCTGAGTAAAAAAATAACGGCACTCGCGGACCCGCACGGTGCCGTCATCAAGTCGATTCAAAAAACAGCCCGGATTATTTCAGGTTTTCCCAGAGTATCCTGACCTGTTCTTTTGTCAGTTTTACCTTTCCGCCGTCATCGTCGGTGATGATGACCGTATCCCTGTCGACCGTGACTTCCGGACAGCATTTCCCTTCGCTGCAAAGCATGAACTTTTTCATAGTCCGACCTCCTGAAATGAATGTTATCTGATAACAAAACTAGCCATAATGGAAAAAAAAGTCAATCATTATTATGGCAGCAGGTGGCGGCAGGATCACCTTCGCTCGCGCGGGACCGGTCAACCGACATCGACCGCAAGATCGGGGAGCTCGGGGTCCTTCCCCCGCTCGCGCGGGACCTGTGACAGGGAAGGCGGATGCTACCCCGGCCTCGACGTCCTTCCCCCGCTCGCGCGGGACCTGTGATCAAAAGAGGGCCCATTCTTTCACGGGACCTGTCGTGATAAAAAGGGGCTCTCCCTTTAGCGGGAGAGCCCCGTGGAACCGTTCCTGGTTATCGAACCCGGTCGTGTTAAAACGCGTCCGCCAGGAAGAGGCAGGCGTTGGCAACCAGTATGCCCGAGTAGGGATAACTGGTCTGACTCCAGGCAACGGGTGCTCCGCTGACCTGAAGTGCCATGACAGTGCCGGTTGCGTTGATGGCGATCGCGTTCGCTCCCTTGTCGTCCAGGGCGATGAGCGTCGCGGTGGCATCGAGCGCCGGATTCGACGTATTGGAGTTGGCAAAAAATACGAGATTGGTCACGTCGGTGCCGTTGAATATCGGGTGGAGAGGAAATGTGAGAGAATTATAGGAGATGGACCGGTTGCCGCTTATCGAAGCTATTGCGGCCGGCCGAAGCGGAGAATACCCCGCGGTCATAATTCTTCCATTGATCGCCCAGGTGGTGGTCAAGGCGTACTGCAGGATCACGAGTTTTCCGCCGGCGTCTACATAGTCGGCCAGAACGTCTCCGACCGCCTCGCCGTCGTCAAACGTGCCATTGGAGTACGCGACTACGACGTCGTACGCGCGGAGGAACGTCAACTCGGGTGTGCTGGAACTCATGCTCAGGTAATTGATCACGGTCCCCAGAGGAAAGCCCCCGCAGGCAAAAGCGCCCGCTACGGATGACTTCAGGCCGGCCTCACCGCCGGCGTCGGCACCGGCAAAAAGAACCTTTATCGGCTGGGGAGAGCCTGCCGGGCCGGCGGGACCGGCTGCCCCGTCTTCGCCGCTGCATCCGGAAAACAGCGGCGACATGAGACCGACGACGAGCAGTAATGACAGAAAACGCTTCACGAACCACCTCCTGAAATAATGCACATGAAATCGAAACGACCATATCCTGACAGGATTCAATCATAGATCGGAAAATCGTACAAATAATATTTTCAGGAAAATATGTGTCCTGGAGCAAGGGTGTTCTCCCTCGCGCGGGACCGGCAAGATCACCTATGTCGGCAAGGCCAGGTATGAGAAATCCCCCCCGCTCGCGCGGGACCGGCAAAAAGAGGGCGCGCCCTTTCACGAGGCCTGTCATTATAAGAAGGGGCTCTCCCGGGAATGGGAGAGCCCTCTTTTCATCCTGTCGCCTGAAGCGAGCGCGGTCCGCGGAACGGAATCCGCCTACTTCACGGCCCTGAGATCGGTCGTGATTGTGCCGCCGCCCATCATGGCGGGAAGCTGCATGACCGAACGGAGGACCTGGCGGGTGTCGCCGGTGCCGATGTAGATCGTACCGCCGCCCGGTTCTCCGGACATGTCCCTCAGTTCGATCTTGTACGCTTCGAATGTGCCGGCCGGAACGGTCACGTTCTCCATGCCGGTAACCTCGAGCGACATGATCTTCACCGACTGCGAGAGTATGTCGAAGGTCCTGAGGCTCGTTTTGTATCCCTGGGCCAGCGGAAGAGCGACCATGACCATCTCGAGAGCCGTATCGCTTCCGTAAACGGGCGCCTCGAGCTCCGTGGTGAGGGGCATTTCATTAGCGCCCATCACTATTTTTCCGCTGATGGCCGTCGGGGAAAAATCGATGGTCACCGTGGTGCCGCCCTGTTTGATGCCCCTGTAGACCGGCAGCAGGGAGGTCCGGTCGACATCGAATGTGTCGACGGCCGATCCGAGCTGGCTCGATTGTTCGCTTACCAGTCTCCAGACATCCTTGCCTTTTCTGGCGGTTTTCGATATGTCCACGACAAGGCCGATTTCGTATTCCTGACCGCCCACAAGCGCCTTCGCTACGTAATCGAGTTTGACAGGTTTCAGGCTTGATACGTCGACCTTCGGAAGCGAGGCGGTCTTGGCCGATTCGATGTCGCCCTCCGGTTTGGTGATCGTGACCGTCTCTACGGGGATGGTCATCGCGTCGAGGCTGGCCTGAATTTTTTCGGGAACCGATTCCTGGTAGCGGCCGCCCATGTGC
Organism: Candidatus Krumholzibacteriota bacterium; assembly: GCA_041309605.1. Taxonomy (GTDB): domain Bacteria; phylum Krumholzibacteriota; class Krumholzibacteriia; order Krumholzibacteriales; family Krumholzibacteriaceae; genus JALOPX01. The sequence continues at coordinate 9,378 of JBFYZH010000055.1, read as the reverse complement.
CTTGCGAAGAATTTTTCCTGGGCAACCCTGAACGCGGTGCGGTTCTCGACGCCGATGAATCCGTGCCCTTCGTCGGCCGCCATGAAGTATTCGACGTCGCGGCCGAGATCCCTCATCGCGATGACGATCTGTTCGGCTTCCGGTTTCTTGCAGCGCGGATCGTTCGCACCCTGGACGACCATCAGGGGCGCCGTGATCTTGTCGGCCGAGAAGAGAGGGGACTGGCGCTGTAGCCGCGCCACGTCCTCGGGGTTCTCTGGATTGCCGACGTGCTCGTCGAAGAACTTTCTAGCCGTCTCCCAGTAGGGAGGTATCGAACTGAGCAGGGTCAGAAGGTTCGAGACACCGACGTAATCGACTCCGCAGCAGTAGAGGTCGGGGGTGAAGGCCAGCCCCGCCAGCGTCGCGTAGCCGCCGTACGACCCGCCGTAGATCGCCACTTTCCCGGGATCGGCGATGCCCTGCTCGATGAGATAGTTGACGCCGTCGGTGATGTCGTTCTGCATCTCGTCGCCCCATTTTTTCTTGCCGGCGTTGAAGAAGGCTTTGCCGTACCCGGTCGACGAGCGGAAGTTGGGCTGGAATACCGCGTATCCCCTGTTGGCGAGGAACTGCGCTTCGGGGTTGAATCCCCAGCTGTCGCGCGCCCACGGGCCGCCGTGAGGGTTCACGACGAGGGCGAGATTCTTCGCTTTTACGCCCCTCGGCAGGGTCAGGTAGCCGTGGATCGTAAGGCCGTCGCGTGTCTTGTACTTTACCGGCTGCATGAACGCCAGGTGTTCGCTCGGCAGGTTCGATCTCGGTCTGCAGAGGAATTTTACGTCGCCCTTTTCCATGTCGTAAAGGTAAACGACACCCGGGTTGATGTCGCTCGTCACTATGACGATGTGGAAGCGGTCATCGTTGGTCGAGGAGCCGAGGACGAGGTCGCCGTCGCCCACCTCTTTTTTAAGTTTTTTCTTGAGGTCCTTGTAGGACTTCTCCCATTTCTTGTCCTTCCAGTATATGCGGAGCCTGTCTCCCTCATATGTCGTCCCTACGATCTCCTTTGTGACGCTCGAAAAGATGGCCCCGCCGAAATCGACCTCGTTCTCGGGGTCGGTTTCGACCAGCTCCGTCTTGCCGGTCGCCGGGTCGAAAATGACAAGACTCTGGAGGTTGGCGTCGTCGCCCTTGTTGGTCGACATCCAGGCCCGTTTCCCGTCCTTCTGGAACGACATTATGAAAGCCGCTTCTTCGTTCGTGACGGTGTACACCGAGACCAGGTCCTTGCCGTCGATGCGGAAGAACTCCGTGCCGCCGTCGGCGGTCTCCTTCTGCGCCATCCTGAGGTTGCCGTCCAGATCGAAATCGAAACCGCTCATCCCCTGGGTATTTTCCCATATCAGCTCGCGCTCGCCGGTCGAGATATGCACCTTGTAGACGTCATGATAGCGCTCGTCGCGGTCGTTGAGGCCGAGATAGATGATGTCGGGTTCCTTCTCGGGGAACGAGTAGAAGGCGGCCGTGATGCCGTCAATCGGTGTGATGTCCCTCGCCGAGGGTATTTCCTGACCTTCGGCCGGTTTTTCGGTCGGGTCGATGACGTAGGCGTGGAAGTTCTCGTCCCCGCCCTTGTCCTGGATATAGAAAAGATATTTTCCATCCTGTGACCAGCCGTAACGGATGACGGGACGCTTTTCGTCGGCGGTCATCGGTCTTGCCGCCTCGAAGGGTTCGTCGACCCCCTTCACCCAGATATTGAGCTGTCCCTTGTTGGTCTTGAGAAATGAGATATGCTTTCCATCGGGCGAGATCTGTACCCTGGCGATCTCGGGGTCGCCGAAGAATACGTCGCGATCGATAATAGGCGGGAGTTTCGAAAGGTATTCGAGCTCCTTCGCCGCGCCGCTGCCGGCAACGAGCATCACTGCCAGAAGCGACAAAAGAATTCTCCGCATTCAGACTCCTCCTTTTCAGGTCCAAATTGTGGGGTTTCGCGTAAGACAATCATCGCTGTTCAACGGCTATCCGTGAATGTCTTCTATGAAACGCCGCAAGATCCGTAAAAGTTTCATAAATGTACACTCCGGGGCCTGTTTTATTCAATCATTTTATTGCGGCGCCGGGCCGGCGAGGGGATGTCGACTGCGGAAAACCGGCCGCACAGGGGGATGGGTTGCCGGAGGATCGTGAGTCCCCCGCCGGGCATGACCAGGCGGTTTCGGGCGTATTTTGCCCGGAATCCCTTTACAATCAGTCAAAACGGGGTATATTTAACACGTTGCTTCGATATGCTTCTTGGATTGGGGGCGAATGGATTCGACGGGGATGGATGAAGCAGGGGAAGCGTGCCGAGGTGCCGTCAACCTCGTAAAACAGATGGCAAAACACAATTGCCAACGATAACTTGGCACTGGCTGCCTAGATAGGCAACCCGTCCGACCAGGCCGAGCCATCAGGGACTGGACCCGGGCGTCGATTTCTGACGGCTAGCGTGTAGTTTTTCTCCCGGACTGCCCGCGAAAATACAGAGGAGATAGTCTGCGGGTCCTTTTGCAAGTCGAAGCGCCCGCGGGCGAACAACGATCGACTCGCTACGCACGTAGAAGACCTGTGGAAGTATTTCCGGACGCGGGTTCGATTCCCGCCGCCTCCACCATCGCAAAGAATTCGAACCGTCGTCCGGTTCGGTGGAATAGCCCGGCTCCGACTTATCGGAGCCGGGTTTTATTTCAAGCAGGGCAAGGGGTTGCAGGCTGCTTGTCGCCCTGAGATATAGTATTAACATTACTATTTTTGATCAGCGACAATTAAATCTCCCGGGAATTTGTATTGACGCTGAACATATTTTCTAGAATTTTGTTAAAATCAGGAGGATAAAGAAATGAAAAGGAAATGGATCACTATATTGATTGTAGCTTTTCAATTGGCGATCTTTTTATCCCTATCTTCAACAGCTGGGATTATTAAGGATACACCAGCGGACCTTCTTTCCGAAGCCGATAGATTATTATGGCAACAATTGAAAACCTCATTTTTCCAAAAACAAGGATTCCATCCTTATATTCAGCCCGATGAAATAAAATTAGGTATCAGGTTAGGAAAGCCCTGTCCAAAGTATGCAGTAAAGCTGGAAAAAATATTCACTGTGATTGATCAGAACGACTTAATGGAAGCACTAACATTCAAGTTATGGAGCATTCCAATATATATCGGTGATGAAAAGGAACCAAGAGTGTATGCTTGGATGCGAAAAGTGGAAGATTATCCAGATCTTGCGAAGTTATTGAAAGACGATGAGCAATGGTCATTGCAGGTAGGAGGAAGTCACAAGCAGATATCTGAGGTAAGGAAGAGATATCCCGCCTCTGAAGGATACAATCATGCTATTGTGGGTTTGGGTTACACCTATGGTGACATAATGATGGTTGAAAAATCTAACACAGTACAATTTTATATTTTTAGTGAAAAAACTTATCTTGCGGAAAAATATAAGATATCAAAAAATAGTGAGGGTTACTATCCGCTGATATCTCTCGACCATTTTATAAAAACTGGAATATTTTCTGCGGAATAAGGAAGATTGACCTTTCCCCAATAAACTCCTCCATGCAAAGGATCAAACGCAGTACGTCTTTCTAACCGTCGGGAAGATGTAGATTTTCTTTGAACACCCTGAGATACGGTTTCCCGATGTCCGGTTTCACCGGTTCCAGTTTAGACTCACGGACCGGGTGCTATCCAGTGTTCCGGAGTCGGCTTGCCAGGAGAGAGAACCGCGGCTATAGGGGATAGGAATTTGTCCAATGAAACTGTGATTTCCCTGAAAGAAACTGGAACACGATCCTGACCGAGTCTTTTCGCGAACGCCGCCCATTGGGTTTGCTTAGCTTCGATAAAAGGCTCGGTGAATGCGTCGATTTCCGCGGGTATCTCCGTGCCGCGCCGTTTAAAAGTCAGGCGAACGCCAGACCTGCAACATTAAAGCCCCTTTTAGAACGAACCGGTCGACATGATTCGATCAGGACAACCTGTAGAGGAATCGCTCCATGGCGTAATATTGGAGCAAATCGTTGAATGGTCTTTGTTCATTCCTGGCGCGATTGAGGAGCCGTTGCCGCACCGATGCGGATATATTTTGGGAAGACGTCATACCGTCGCCTCGAGATACGGCCGCATCACATTTTCAACCCGGCAGATCCGGGCGTACCTGAGCAGTTCACCGAGATTGATTTTATTTTTCGTTTTATAAAGTTTCAGCGCCTCCAATACGATGTCCATTCCGATTTTATTGCGGAACTTGAAACAGTCGGCCAGGGTTTTTTCGGGGCTGTAGATTTTTACGGGGACTCCATCAATCAGATGCTCTTCGATACCGGATATGTACGCTTCCTTCGAGAATCTATGAGCCTGGATCGGAGGATAATCGAGCGAAGGCATCCGTGAGCCCCTCGGCGAAGCTATATATACAACATGTGGAATCTGAGTAGTGATGTCATGATAAGCCAGCGCGGAAACAAGACAGACGACGGCATTCGGAAAACGAAGGCTGACCGTCACCAGGTCCGGATTGCTGATCGGAGGCAGATCCACCAGCCGATAGATACCCCTGCTGACCATCTCGATAATGCCCCTGTCCCTGAGTGAATAGAGCATATAGCGGGTAATACCGAGCTCGATGGCTTCACTCATTCGAAGCCGGCCGCCGTACTTACGGAAAATTTCTTCAGGACAATCCTTCATTGATACTCCCCGACAAAACGTCTCCACTTATTGACAAGTGGCAACAGTATGTCTGATTGCCGCCGAATAATCAAGGAAATATCCGATCTCGCCGGTCTGGAAGAGATTCATTTTTCGGTTATTGAATAACATACCTTGATATTTGAATTGACAACATTCAAATTTCAAGGTACTATTTCAGGGTGATCGAAAGAAAATCGCATATTAAAAGACTCGGACTCATGCTGTCCAGGCATCCCGTCGTGGGGATTATCGGTGCCCGTCAGGTCGGCAAAACCACGCTTGCCCGCGTGCTTGCCGGCGGAAGAAAAGAAAAGATTCACTACTTCGATCTCGAGAATCCCGACGATCTGAATATGCTGCGCGAGCCGATGCTGGCGCTCAAGGAATTGAAAGGCCTCGTCGTTATCGACGAGGTACAGCGTTTTCCCGGAATTTTCCAGATCCTTCGTGTACTGGTCGACCGGCCGCGCGCACCCGCCCGGTTCCTGGTGCTTGGAAGCGCGTCTCCGGAATTGCTTCAGCAGAGTTCCGAGACGCTTGCCGGCAGAATATTCTATCACAAACTGGATGGTTTCTCGCTCGAAGAGGTCGGGATGGACGAGAGTGATAAATTGTGGCTGCGGGGCGGTTTTCCCCGATCCTACCTTGCGGAATCCGATGAAGAGAGCGACGAGTGGAGGCGTGGTTTCATCCAGACATTTCTCGAAAGGGATTTGCCCCAGCTCGGTATCGGAATAAAGGCAACGACGCTCCGCCGGTTCTGGATGATGCTCGCCCACTATCACGGCCAGGTATGGAACGCTTCGGAAATAGCGCGGTCATTCGGCGTGTCGCATACTGCGGCGCGCAACTACCTCGATATAATGACATCGGCGCTTATCGTACGGCAGTTGCCGCCCTGGTACGAGAATATCGGAAAGCGGCAGGTCAAGTCTCCGAAGACATATATCGCGGACAGCGGCTTGCTTCACACGCTGTTCAAATGTGTGCACATGGAGGACCTCCGGGCGCATCCCAAGATGGGCGCCTCCTGGGAAGGATTCGTGCTCAATGAGCTGATACGGCGGATCGGAGCGTCGGATGACGAATGTTATTTCTGGGCGACGCATGCGGGAGCCGAACTGGATCTGCTTGTCGTAAGGGGCGCGAAGAAATTCGGTTTCGAGATCAAGCACACCGGCATTCCCCGTGTCACCCCTTCGATGAGGTCCGCGCTTGATGATCTCGGACTGGAAAGAATCGACGTTGTCCATGCGGGGGACAGGACGTTTCCGCTGGCGGATGGAATCCGGGCGGTCGCGTTTTCGCGGATGTCGCTGGATATACGGCGGCTTTAGATCCTCCCATATATTTCAATGACAAACATGCTTCGCACCGCGCCCGACCTGCTTTACCATTGCAGATGCTAACGGTGTCAGTTATGCTCATTCACTATGACGGACGATCTCCTGCATAAGCTTCAGGAGCGGGTCAAGGAACTGACCCTTCTCCACAAAACAGCCCGGATTCTCCAGGACCAGACGAGATCGGCCCGCGCCGTAATGGTTGACCTTGTGGCGCTCCTGCCGCCCGCATGGCAGTATCCCGAAGTCACAGAAGCGAGCATCCGGTTGGAAAGTCTCGAAGCGAGGACGCCCGGGTTTCGGGAAACCGAATGGAGGCAGGTTGTTTCATTCGAAGTTTCCGGGGGTCGGTCGGGGAGAATCGAGGTTTGCTACCTGGAACCGCGCCCGCCGGCGGACGAGGGACCGTTTCTCAAGGAAGAACGGGATCTCATAGAGTCTATGGCGGAAATGCTCCGGTCCTACTTTCAGCACATGCTTGCCGACGAGGCCCTCCTAACGGCGCACTCGACTCTTGAGAAGACCGTGGCGGCGAGAACGGCCGAGCTGCGGGAAACGAACATCGCTTTGCAGCGGCTTGCCTCGGAGGTCTCCCTCGCGGAAGCCGGGGAGCGGAGGAAAATCGCCGAGGATCTTCATGACCACATCGGGCAGGCGCTTGCCTTCATCAAGATGAGTGTGGCGCAGTTTCGCGGGGACGCGATCTTCTGCGGCTTCGAAACCAGGCTTGACGAGATCATTACACTTCTCGATCAGACGATTCAGTATACTCGAAATCTGACTTTCGAGATCAGTCCGCCCGCGCTCTACGAAATCGGACTCGAGGCGGCGATCGACGGCCTCGCCGAGCGTTTTCGGAAAAAGCACGGTCTCGACGTGCGGATGGAAGCGGCCCCGGGAGCGGGGACTCTCGGCGGCGACGTTGTCGTGCTTCTGTACAAGTCAATTCAGGAACTCCTGACCAACGTGGTCAAACACGCCGGCGCGGCCAGTGCAACAGTTCGCCTCGTTTGGGAGGGAGGTCTCCTCCGTGTCGAGGTCGAAGATGACGGACGAGGCTTCGATGCGGCGGCACTCGGTGTTGGCGGGACCGGAGACCATTTTGGACTTTTTGAGATTAAGGAACGGATTCAGTATCTCGGCGGGGTCATGGAAATCCGTTCGGTCCCCGGAAAAGGAACGACCGTCGCGCTTTCGACCCCGCGACATGCATAAGGGAGTAGAATGTCCACGACAATACTCATCGCCGACGACCATCGCCTGTTCCGCGACGGTCTGCGCACGCTCTTTGCCGGCCGCAAGGATATCAGGGTCGTCGCCGAGACGACGGATGGTGCCGAAACGATATCGGCAGTCGCCGAGCTGAAACCCGATGTCGTAATTATGGACGTCTCCATGCCGGGTCTCAACGGCATTGAGGCTACCCGGAGGATTCTCTCGCGGGAAACAGCGACGAGGATCATCATGCTCTCGATGCATTCGGATCGACATTTCATCACTGAATCGCTGAAAGCGGGGGCGATGGGGTATCTTCTCAAGGACTGTCCCTTCGAAGAGGTGCTTCTCGCCGTCAGGACGGTGCGCGAAGGGAAGATCTACCTGTCGCGCCAGATAAGCGACACGGTGATAAAAGACTACATCGCCATCACCAGGAGCGCTCCCGCGTCGGTTTTCCGTGCGCTGAGCACGCGCGAACGCGAGGTCCTGCAGCTTCTCGCCGAGGGCAGGACGACGAAGGAGACCGCCGCCCGGCTTCATGTAAGCGTCAAGACGATCGAGACCCATCGCAAACAGATCATGGACAAGCTCGATATTCACAGCGTCGCCGAGCTTACAAAGTACGCGATCCGCGAAGGCCTTACCTCACTCGAATAGTCTCCGTTCGAACTAAGGCATTTGGCACCGCCATATCAGGGATCCCCCTATTCCACCACTCTTCGCCATCGGTTATAGTTCATCTTTAAAACGGCAGTTCCACGCGTTCTTTCATCGTGGCACAGGAGGTCATGGAAATGTTCGATACCGGCAACACAGGTTTCATGCTAGTGGCGACGAGCCTCGTCATGCTTATGACCCCCGGGCTCGCCTTCTTCTATGGCGGCCTCGTGGGGAGAAAGAACGTGCTCACGATTATGATCCAGAGCTTCGTCTCGATGGGAATCACGACAATCATCTGGTGGGCGTACGGCTACTCTCTATGCTTCAGCGGCGGCGAAGGCGGAATCATCGGCAACCTCGACAAGGCATTCATGATCGGTGTCACGTTGACGACACCTTCGCCATACGGAGCCGGCAACATCCCCGAGTACGTCTTCATGGCGTACCAGATGATGTTCGCGATCATTACGCCGGCTCTGATTACGGGTGCATTCTCCAATCGCGTGCGTTTCGGGTCGTACCTGATGTTCCTCGTCTTCTGGCTCACTCTCGTTTACTTCCCGTTCGTGCATATGGTCTGGGGAAACGGCCTTCTCGCGAAGCTTGGTGTCCTTGATTTCGCCGGCGGCATCGTAGTTCACAATATCGCCGGAATGGCGGCTCTGGCCTCGGTGCTGTACGTCGGGAAGCGACGCATGGGCGACAGCGTTCCGCACAGCATACCGCTCGTGGCGCTCGGCACAGGTCTCCTCTGGTTCGGCTGGTACGGATTCAACGCGGGAAGCGAGTTGCAGGTCGATGCGGTGACCGGCCTTGCCTTCCTCAACACCGACATTGCCGCGTCGTTCGCCGGCCCGACCTGGTTGCTGCTCGCGTGGTTCTTCGAAAAGAAGCCGAAATTCCTCGGATTCCTGACCGGCGCTGTCGCTGGGCTCGCGACGATCACCCCGTGCGCGGGGTACGTAACGCCGACGAGCGCAGCCGTCATTGGAATCCTTGCCGGCACCGTTTGCTACTTCGCGGTCAACCTCAAGAACCGCCTGCACTGGGACGACGCGCTCGACGTATGGGGAGTGCACGGCGTCGGGGGGGCGCTCGGGATCATACTTCTCGGCGTTCTGGCGAGCAAGGCAGTCAATTCCGCGGGAGCCGACGGTCTGTTGAGAGGCAACATGGGCTTTTTTGTGAAGCAGGTACTCACGGTCGTTGGTTCTTCGGTCTACGCTTTCCTTTTCACCTACGGCATGTTATGGGCGATCAACAAAATCACGCGTGTTCGGACCACCGAAGGGGAGGAAATGAAGGGGCTCGACAGCTCGTTGCACGGCGAATCGGCATATCAGGACATATAGCGGGAGGATCAGGATGATGAAACGGCGAAACATTCCGACACTGGCGGCTCTTGTCTTCATCGGCTCATTCATGACCG
>JBFYZH010000054.1:0-8238 GCA_041309605.1 Candidatus Krumholzibacteriota bacterium | reverse complement strand
GAACCGTTTCGTCACGGCTGCGGAGACCATGGTCATGGAAAAATCGTCGTCACGGCGTGAATGCCGTTCGGGGTCGTGCATCACGAAAAGGTCGAAGGATAATCCGCTCGCAGCCGTCACGTTTCCAATCAGTGAGAACCGGTTCAGGTAGAAGTCGGAATAGATCTCGTTTTCTTCCATAATGTAGTTCCTGCGTCCGGGTTCCCAGGAGAAAGACAGCCAGTAATCTGTTCCTCCGAGCAGTTCCAGGCCGAGGACGATGGAGCCCTCCTCGTACCTCTCCTCTTCATATGCATCGCATAGCATCGCCGCGAACCGGGGTTCGCCGAAAACGGTCAGACGGCCAAGCGCTACCGATGATATCCTGACTCCTCCCCTGATGAAATGAGTGTCGAAAAAGGTGGTGGACGGCTTGTCGTAGAGGTACAGCTCGGACTCCAGCCTCAGCGAATAGCGCGTGGCGTTCCCCGAATCGAGCGTCAGGCCGGCCTGCGAATAGACGTTCCAGATCGAGCGTTCCACCGAGACGGCGTAGGAACGGCGGTCGCCGGCGACCGAAATCTCCAGGAGACACCCGCCGGCGGGGACCATGTGCAGTTCAAGGTCCGCCAGGAACCTGTCATAGTTGAGCGCTGTAGTATCGGGGGCTTCCCTGTGCCCGGCGGCGGCGGCAATCCGAACGAATTTTCCGAAATACGATCCGGCTTCAAGTTCAAGCCCTCCATCCGCGTACCGGTAGTCGTAGTCGAAGTCGGTTCTTTGACTGTAATCGGTGGATTCCAGCCTGCCCCTGGCGGCGACCCTGAAGTCGTCCGCGAGATATCTGCTTATCCTCAGGCTGGTGTTGGACTGGGTGTAGTCGTTGCCGAATTCGTAATCGCTTCCGGCGAGGTAGTGCCTGTACATGGTCTGGTTCCTCAGTTCGAGGACCGTAGACGACCCGGATCCCGCGGTCAGGCTGCTGAAAAGATTGTCGCCGAGGGTCTGGTTTCCCATCCTGAACGCGTTATGAAAGGCCAGGCGGAGCGATTTCTTTTTCAGGTTCAGGGAATTGTCCAGCGAAAGGTATATCTCCTGGACCGTGTCGGTCGTGTCGTCCTCCAGGATGGTGAACCTGTCGATGAAGGAATCGTATCCGATGGACAGACTGCCGTTCGCTGTCGTCTGAGCGCGGACCGGACCCGTCGCCGCCGCGGTCAGGAGAAGGCACAGGATCGAAAAGCATGCCGACAGGCCCGGGTGAAGATCTTTATTTCGCATCAAGGAGTCTGCCTCAACAACATCTCGGCCTCAGTGAGAAGCTTGACGGCCAAAAGAGGATTCCCCTGAAGATAGAATTCTTCGGCTATTTCCACAATACTTCTTATTTCGAGCAGCGTCGCGCCGTCGAGTTCCGATTTTGCCTCCGTGTTGATCTCCCTTATCAGCCGGGCGTGGGTCTCGACGAATATCCGCTCGTACTGCGCAGCCTCGAGGGAGTCGGTCCCGGACATGGAAAAAGCGTCAGGTCGCGGCGCTCCTCCCATGGAGGAGGATGCGGCGCAACCCGATGCGGCGAGCGCCAGCCATACGGCCGCCGGTATCAGATCGATTCGACGCATATTTCCCTGACGCGCTGGAATAGGTTGCGGGCAATCCTGGCCTCAGCCCGGGCGGCCGGCAGGTTTCCCTTCTCGAAATGATCCATCGCCTTGCCGAGGCGAAGGTTCGCCCGGGCGAAAAGGCTGCCGGCCCCCTCTGCCCGGCATCCTTCGAGGATCCCCTGGATTTCGTCGCGCATTTCGATGATCCTGCCGATCTCCGATTCGGCCGTTTGGGAATCGTAACCGGGTCCGATCGAATCCACGGCCTGCCGGAGGATGCGCCGCGCCTCGTTAAGGGCGCGCTCCGCCTCCTGGTTTTTGCCTCCGGACATCAGTTCCTGCGCCTCTCTTATCATGGCCCTGGCCCTCTCGTAGAACGCTTCGGCCTCTTCGGATCCACCGCCGTTTTCTGAGAGCATCGCCTGCGTTCTCTCGAGAAGCCGCAGAGTTTCGTCCATCATCTGTTCCGGAGAGGCGGCTTCATCCGCGACCCTGCGCGAGAGCCCCCTGAGGACGCGTTCGCATTTCTCGATCGTCATTCTGGCCGAGTCGTAGTTGCCCTGTCCGATCATTTCCCTTGCCGCGGCGAGATCCCGTTCGGCGAGTCTCAGCTGTGACGAGTCCTTTTCGTCCGTGTTTTCGCCGATGCGGTCCCTTGTCCTTTCGACGAGCCTTTCACAGAGCGCCAGCCTGTGTTCGGAAATCTCCCTGACCCCGAGCAGTCTTCTGAACCTTTCTTCGGCCTGTCCGACGAGCCTGTGCGCGGCCTCGGCGAGATTCATCGCGAGCTGGTTGCGGAGCTGCCGCGCGTTCAAACCGGATTTTTCGATCTGCGTCTTCGCCTCGGACATCAGCCGGTTGAGGCGTTCGTCCCTGATGCCGCTCTCCGTCACTCGTTCGCGAAGCCTCGTCAGTTTTTCCATCGTCTGTTCGTTCGTGTTCTGGAGTTTGTCCTCTATCCGGGCTTCGGACCGGGCAAGCGCTATCGCGTGCCACGCCTCCCTGCGCGCTTCCATCGTGTACTTGTACGCGAACTGGTTTCTCGACGCGGTGAGGAACTCCTCGGCCTTGTTCTGAATGCTCATCGCGCGCTCGAGAGAAAGCCTGGCGATATTGCTTCTGCTTTCATCGATTATGGGGCGGGCCTCCGCCATCACTTCCCTGGTGCGTGCGACGGCGTCGATGGCCGTTTGAACATCGACGTTCTGCGCCGCGAGCCTTATCGGGATCGGTGACAATATGATCAGGGCGGTCATAACCGCCGCCATCTTCGTTATATTTTTTCGTTTCATCTATTTATCTCCTTCCAGAATCATCGACCGGATGATTTCATACGCAAGGTACATGCCACGCGCGCGGATAAAGCTTTCGCCATATATATCAACATGTTATGTCGAGACGTTGCCCGATCGACGCCGGAAACTGTACCTGCGGGTACAGTTTCGATGAACATTCCCGTACATACCTTCCGCTCAGGAATCCTTTTCCGGCGGGCCCTCGGCGATGGAGTATTTTTCCATCCTGCTGTACAGGGTGCGTCTCGTTATTCCCAGTATCCCGGCTGCCCGGCTCTTGTTTCCCCCGGCTTTCTCCAGCGCGAGCAGAAGGAGGGATCTTTCCACCTCGGGAAGGGACATCCGGCCCACGATACCGTCGAGAAGGTCCGTCGTCGCGGCGGCCGCGTGAGCTTCGGAGATCATTATGTGCGAAGTCGATATCTGATCGTCTCCGGCGAGTATCATGGCCCGTTCCAGAACGTTTCTCAGTTCCCTGACGTTGCCAGGCCAGGAGTACGAGGCGAGTTTGTCAGCGACATTCCGGTCGAGCCGGGCCGGATGGAATCCCCTGGAGGATAGAAAACTCTCGGCGATGATCGCGATATCCGCCTTTCTTTCCCTCAACGGGGGGATGTGGATTGGGAAAACGTTTAGCCTGTATAAAAGGTCCGACCTGAAGGAACCCTCCCGCTCCATCGCTTCGAGATCCCTGTTGGTGGCGGCGATTATTCTGACGTCCACTTTGACCGGCTTTGTGCTTCCGACGGGAAGAAACTCCCCGTTCTCGATGGCCCTGAGCAGTTTCGCCTGAAGGGAGGGATGCAGTTCGCCGATCTCGTCCAGGAAGAGGCTGCCCCGGTCGGCAAGTTTGAACTGGCCCGGTTTCTTCTGAACGGCCCCGGTGAAGGCCCCTTTTTCATGACCGAACATCTCGGCTTCTATAAGCGATTCCGGCACCGCCGCGCAGTTTATCACTATGAATGGATTGCCCGCTCTCCTGCTTGAAGCGTGGATGGCGGCGGCTACAAGCTCCTTGCCCGTTCCGCTTTCCCCGGTGATCAGCACGGGGGCGCCGGCAGGAGCGACCTTCCCTATCGTTTCCCTGAGGTTTGAGGCGGCGACCGAATCCCCGAGTATTTTTGCGGTCGTACCGGCCCCGGACACCTTTTCCTTGAGGGCGATGTTCTCGATCATCAGGTCGCGTCTTTCCGTTATCCTTTTCAGCAGAAGAACGACCTCGTCCATATCGAAGGGCTTGATCAGGTATTCATACGCTCCTTCGCGCATCGCTTTTACCGCGGTGGCGGTGCTGGCATACGCCGTCATGATCACGAAATCCGTATCCGGCGCCGCTTTCTTCGTCTCCATAAGAAGCTCGAGTCCGTCCATCCCTCCAAGGCGAAGATCGCAGAGGACGATATCGGCGGCGGCCTTTCTTATAGCCGGCAGGGCGGATTCGGCGCTGTTGAAAGTGGAGACGTCGTACCCTTCCCTCCTTACGCGGTCCGCGATAAGCCTCGTTATCTTTTCCTCGTCATCGACTATGATTATCCTGCTCATCGGGCTCTCCCGTCTTCTCCGCCATCCGCGGCAGTATGGTGATCACAGTGGTTCCCCGGCCTTCCACGCTCTCTACGGATATTGCGCCGCCGTGTTCCTCGACGATCTTTCTGGCGATCGCCAGTCCAAGTCCGCTGCCGGAAGCCTTCGTAGTGAAGAAAGGTTCGAACACCCTGGCGAGTTCCCTGGCCGGGATTCCTTTCCCGCGATCTGCGATTACGACCCTGTAGTCATGCGGCCTTCCCTCGAGTTTCACAATAATCGCCCCGTCGCCGCCGGCCTGCCTGGCGTTGATGAGAATGTTAAGAAAGACCTGCTGCAGCTTTTTTTCGTCGCACATCAGCGGAGCCTCACGATCGCCGATTTCGGAGGCGATACCGGCGCCTGGGTTTCCTTCATCCTCGCCCAGCAGTCTTGTGCATCTTCTCAGGATCGCGGCGAGATCGCCGGTCTGCAGGCGCACCGGTTCGTTTCTGGCGAAAAGAAGGTATTCGGTAAGGATTCCGTTCAACCTGTCAGTTTCATCCATGATGAATTCGTCGATCTCGGTGGCGTTTTCCGGATGCAGGTCCTTCAGTTTCTCCGCGCTGCTTCTTATGATAAAGAGGGGGTTGCGGATCTCATGTGCTATGCCGGCCGCCATCCTGCCCATCGTGGCGAGGGTCTCGGACTGCAGCAGGGATTCGCGCGTTCTGATCAGCGAAGAGGTCGCCTTGAGGAAGAACCAGACGAACAGCAACAGTCCGGCCACCGAAACGGCCGTAGCCCATATTAGTATTGTCCTGAGGTCGGACAGGCCCTCAAGGAAATCCGCGTCGGCCTCCACGGCCGCCACGGCCGGTGCGCCGGCCGTTCCGGGAGGGACCGGCGCGTATCCCGCCTTGAAATATCCGTTATCCTGACCGCTTACCAGCGCGGTCGATGACGGCGAGCCGTCAAGCGCCCCTATTATCGCCGGGTAGTCCATGTTCCAGAGAGGGTATATTTCGCCGGGACGGAAGAATTCCGGGTGAATCGACATCAGGATGACCCCGTCTTCACGCAATATCGATATGTTCGAAAGTTCGAAATCCCCTGCGTAACCTTCCAGAAGGGCCAGCAGGGAATCCGCGTCCCCTCGCCACAGGGAATCCGCAGGAAGGTCTGAAAAGTCGTCTGGGTCGATCGAGGAGGAGACAAGGGAGGCGAGAGACTTGAGCCGGATACTGAACTCCCTGTCCAGGCCGGTCCTGATCTCAATGAAGTAAAACCAGTTGACGGCGAGGAAAAGCAGCAGGATCACTGTCATGGCGAGGATCATCCAACTGCTTCTGAAGATCGCCGTTGTAGAAGTACTTTTCATATTCATCCGGCCGGAAGGGAACGAAGATTTCACTGCACGGACTGCACGGTAATATATAATCATATCGCGCCGGAACTTGAAAGAGCGAATATATGGCGCGTACATGCCGCGGTATGTTATATTTCCCGAAATGAATTCTTTTTCCGCGCGCGGCGGGCTGTCACCCTTCGAGGAACAATCGTTCGGGCGGCGCCGGGCAGCCGGGCGCAGATCATGCGGGAGTGAAGGAATGAACGGCATTGGATACAGAGTGTCGATGATCGCAATCGCGTTTGCGGTCCTGGCATCGATAGCGGCGGGTTGTTCACGGTCGGGCGAAAAGGAAAAAAGAAAGACGCAACCGGCCGAATTGACGATTCTTTTTTCCAGCGACCTTCTTGGCAGGATAAGGTCATGCGGTTGTACGGTCGAGGACGTCGGGGGGTTGGGGAGACGGGCTTCTTATACCAAGAGGATCAGGGCTACCGCGAAGAACCTGCTCGTACTGGATGCGGGAGACGCCTTCAGCCTCGACATGGGATATTCGCAGACGGAAGCCGAATTCACTTTCGAGAGCTTCAATATCATCGGACTCGACGTCTTCACTCCGGGAGAGATGGAGTTCATTTTCGGGCTTCCATTCCTGCAGGCGCTGGCGGAGAATTCGCGTTTCGACATAATATCGGCCAATATTATCCTGGAGGATACCGGAGAACCGGTTTTCGAAAAAAAATACGTTGTCAGGGAGCTCAAGGGAGGACTTCGCGTTGCCATCACAGGCGTGCTCGACGATACGGTCAGGTTCCCCGGTTATATCGACCGGACGCTCTTCAGGATCGAACCGGTCGAGAGCACGCTCAAGTCGATAATCCCCGCGATGAAACATGACGCCGACTTCCTGATTCTTCTGAGTCACATGGGAGAGGAAAGGACCATGGAACTGTTGGAGCGCGTCAAGGATTTCGACGTGGCCGTAATCGGGCACGACAAGCCCGTTATAAAACGCGAGCAAAAGGTCGGCAAAACGCTTCTGCTCGCCACGGGGGGTCAGGGACAGTACCTTGGATCCATGACCATGTATCTTGACTCGGCAGGGGATTTCACTCAGGGGCGGCTGCGGCAGATAATGCTCACTTCGAAGGAGCACGAGGTGGATCCGGAGATCGCCGAGCTTCTCAGGCTTTACGGGCTGCCGGCAACGGACAAGGAAAAGGCGAAGATCGGAAAAGGCCTGGTTCGCTGAGATATTCGCCGGCCGCAACGCCGAAACCCTCAAATCGTTGTCATTATACGTCTTGAAATTATGATTGACAATAATCGGGGCGCATATTAATTTTCATCGGTAAACAGAACCTTTAATTGGTGGGATCCTTCTTTTTGTAGACACAAGAGTCGAAGTTTCAAGAGGGTTTTGACCTGTTCACTTTTGACAAAGGAGCAATTCCATGTCGAAGCTTTTTTCCACTATTCTCGTCGTTGCCCTTATATCCGTTATATTCGCGAGTTGTGGCGGCAAGGTCGAGGAGTCATATCAGATGGTTACTCTCCGGGAGGCTGGACATTCAAATATAATCAGCCCGGGGTATAAGTTCGGCTTCGACACTCCAAAGTTCATCGCAGTCAAAGGTAATGTCGGGATGGTCCGCGAGGGGAACCTGATCGAGTTCTTCGCCGGCCAGGATCTCGAGAACAAACTGAAAAGGGTCGAGGGCAAAAGGTTCGTCGCCGGTGTGACGAAATCCTTCTCGCCGAGAGTCCACTTCTCGGTCGATTTCTTCGTGGCGGGCTCGGACACGATACGCGTGGGTGAAGCATCTTTCGCGGATTTCCCAACGCTAATCAAGGGATATGACAAGGGCCAGTTCGAGGAAATCGAATATGAAAGCATCGATTCCGGCATCGCATCCCTGAAGGATATCTACGATACAAAATTCAAGATCGAAAAGGTAAAAATAAGCTACGAAGAGATACGGAACGCCAAGGGCGAGCCTGTAAAAACCTACATGGTGACCCTTCCCAAGGTCAGGTTCATACTCGAGCCGATTGATCCGGGCATGGAACTTATCGTCAAGGCTCTTATCGCCGAGAATCATTATTTCAGCGGCGGGCTGGCGTTCGGCGGGAAGCCTTCGGATTCGGAATTTCCGAGGGACTACAGGGAACGGACTAAAATCGGCGGCACGGCGAAACTCGAATACCTGGATTACGCGGGCCAGGTCTGTCCGGTTATGGCCGAATAAAGCGATCTGGAAGAGACATGTTTTCATTCGGGCCGGATGGATATCCGGCCCGTTTCCTTTTTATCCGGCCGATAAGGATCCTTTCGCCCCCGTGAAATGGTTTTCCCGTTTCTTCTTGACCGGGCGGCGGCCTTGAATTAGGTTAGTGGCGTTCAACATGGCTTCGCTTCGGACTAGGAGGGATCGTGCCGGAAAAACTCAGGGTGGGGGACCGTGTAGACAGGGTGATGGTCGTCGCCAAGAAGATCAAGCGGGAT
>JBFYZH010000053.1:0-3039 GCA_041309605.1 Candidatus Krumholzibacteriota bacterium | reverse complement strand
ACGATCGTGCATCTGGGCAGGCTGCGCAGGTACAAAAGCGTGGAGATCGCCATGAGAGCGATGAAGATCGTCCAAAAGAAGATTCCGGAAGCCCGGCTGGTCATCATAGGAGACGGGCCCTACAGGTCCGAACTTGAGTCCGAAGCCTCGAGGCTCGACTGCGGCGACGCGATACAGTTCCTCGGGTACATGGGGGTGCGGGATCTGGCAGTCTTTCTTAACCGGTCGCACCTGCTTTTCAACCCGAGTCCCAAAGAGGGATGGGGACTTACCGTGGTCGAAGCCAACGCGTGCGGGGTGCCAGTGGTGGCGAGCGACAGGCCCGGCCTGAGAGATTCGGTGATCGACGGGAAAACCGGTTTCCTCGTGCCCTACGGGGACGTGACGGCTTTCGGGGAGAAGGCGGCGGAGATACTTGGAAACAGGGAATTATGGAACAGGATGAGTGGGAATTCAATCGAGCGGGTAAGGGAACTCACCTGGGAACGGTGCGCCAGGCAGACGGAGAGGATTCTGCTGGAGATCACGAATCCGCGGTAAAGACCGGGGAGGAGAATTGCGGCTCAAACGCTTCGTTCTACAGGCGGTGAAACTGGCGGTCAGCCTTGGGCTGATCCTTTTTCTGCTGCAAAGGATAACGCCGGGCAGGCTCGCCCCCCATCTTCGGGGGATCGATCCGGTCCTCCTTGCGGTGGCGGTCGTCGTTTTTTTCTTCAGCTCCGTCTTCGGAGCTCTTCAGTGGCATGTTCTGCTGAGGGCCGGCGGGGTCCGCCTTCCCTTTACGCGGACTTACAGGCTCTATTTCATGGGACTTTTCTTCAACAACTTCCTTCCGGCGAACGTCGGCGGCGACGCGTACAAGATATTCGACGTTGTCAGGGGGGGGAACGATCCTCACCGGGTGCTGGCGGTAACGCTTCTCGACAGGGTGTTCGGCATAGCCGGCCTCTGCCTTATCGCGGCCGTCGCATCCATCATCCTTCTTCCCGGGGGGACAGTCGAGAATGCCCTGCTCTATACGGCCATTTTCGTTTCCATAGTCGCCATGGTCGCGCTTGCCGCCTTCAACCGCCGAATCTCGACGGCGGTAAGAAAATTATCGGGAAAGATAACCATATTCGGGCTGGGCGGGAGGATGGAGATGGTCCTCGGCCACATGGGAAGCCTGAGGAAGTTGAGATTACTTTTCGGAAAGATCGCGATCCTCACTCTTTTCGTGCAATCGATGAGGATCGTAACCCATATCGTCGTGGGCATGGCGCTGGGAATCGAAATGACGAAGCTGAATTACATGCAATTTTTTGTCTTCGTTCCGCTGCTGGGATTGGTTATGATACTGCCGATCTCGATCAACGGCCTGGGAGTCAGGGAGAGCGCCGGGATAGACCTTTTTACGAAGGTCGGGATGCCTGAGGAACAGGCTGTTCTGATGATATTCATAACATACGTCGTCCAGGTGGTCGTAAGCCTGCTTGGCGGCGTTTATTTCCTGCTGGGCAGACGGCCGAAGAGCGCGTTAAGCGCGCCGATGGAACAGGAAGGGAAATCCAGGTTCAGCAACACTAAACGTTCAACCGGATCGAAAGGGCGATGTAATGTCTGAAAAGAACCTTAACCGTGGACTGGCGGCCGGCATATTCCTCGCGGCCCTGACGGTCTACATGCTGACCATGGCCGTGACCGTCTCCTTCTGGGATTCGGGCGAGTTCGTCGCGACGTCTTATATCCTGGGCATACCGCACTCACCCGGCACGCCGCTGTACGTGCTGGTGGGAAGGGTTTTTTGCCTGTTTCCGCTCGCGATGTCCGCCGCTCAGAAGGTGAACCTGCTTTCCACCGTTTCCGCGGCCCTTGGAGTTCTTATGGCGTATCTCGTCATGGTCATGGTGATACGTTTCATGTTCGGCCAGGTGAAGTCGACCGTCGAGAGGTTCGCGCGCCATGTCGGGCCCCTGGTCGGTTCATGCTTCCTTATATTCAGCGACACTTACTGGACGAACGCGTCCGAGGCGGAGGTGTACGCTCTCAGCACGTTCGTGATGGGATTCTGCACCGTTCTCGCACTGAGATGGCTCGAGGGCCATGAACGCGCGTTCGATCCGGCTGCGAAAAAGGAAACGGTCCGCGGGGCGGGAAGGGGTGCCGGGGAATCGACCGCCGCGCAGTCGGAGATACGCAGGCATTCGAGCAACCTCATACTTCTCATCGTCTATCTTCTTTCGCTCGGGATAGGTTTCCACCTCGGCACCGTCATGGTCTACGGAGGGATCTTCCTGATGCTTCTTCTGGTCAGGGAAAAGGTGTTCAGCAATTTCGAGCTGTTGGTTTTTACCTTCGGATTCGCGGTGATGGTGGCCGACATGACCGTCCACAAGCAGTCGGAACTCACCCTCGTTCTTCTGGGCATCTTCGCCCTGTTGCTGCTGTGGACCACGATGTCGAAGGGCAGATTCGCCCTGTACGCGTCCGCCCTGTTCGTGCTGGGCATCTCCGTGCATCTGTTCCTGCTTATAAGATCCCACATGGATCCGCGGCTGGACATGGTCGATCCGCAGACGTGGAGAGCCCTGTACGCGCACCTGAGACGCGAACAGTATCCTCCCTTGAACATGATGATCAGGAAAGCGCCGATTGCCTTCCAGTTCGGGCAATTCTGGCGGTACTTCTGCTCGCAGTTCCGCATGTTCGGCGACGTCGGCGTCGGGTCTTTCAACATCGGTCTCGCGACGGTCGTCATCCCCACCATGCTGGGCCTGTACGGTATCTACGCCAATTACCTGCGCGAACGCAGAAGCTGGATACTGAACTTCACGAATCTCGCCATAAACACAGTCGGGATGATCATACTTCTGAATTTCAGCGATCACGAACCGCGGGAAAGGGACTATTTCTACGGTCCCGGTTTCTATTTCTTTACGCTGTTCATAGGGATCGGCGCAAGTTCCTTCCTCATGCTGCTATGCGAGCAGGGGAAGCAGGGCGGCAGGGACCTGAAACGTTTCGTGGTGCCCGCCGGAATCCTCTTGCTTGTCTTCTCCA
>JBFYZH010000052.1:0-2639 GCA_041309605.1 Candidatus Krumholzibacteriota bacterium | reverse complement strand
TTGCCGAACGGGCGATGCAGAAGTTCCAGGAATTGTCCGCCGAGTAAAAATCCAGGGGCGGGCGGGCATCAGGGGTGCCCGCCCGCCCCCTTCGAGCGGGGGCAATATTTTCCGCAATTTTTCCATTTCACTTGACAGAGGAGGCAGGTTAGAGTAGATTGAACTGCATGGAAAGTTCGTCTTTCTTCGTTGTTCCCAGTTCTCCGTGAAAAAGCAAGAACAGGATTTTTAAGGGAGCATACTTAACCCTCAAGAAACAGGCGAAGCACGTCGATAGAAGTAACTGGATTCTGCTTAAAGCACCGGGGTGGGCGTTAAAGGACCGGGCGATTCGGATCGGCCGGTTCAAATCAATCGACTCAATTCAATCAGGGGAACGGCGTATCGCGGAACGGAGCGTTTTTCTTCTGAACGTTAAAGTATAGAGGGGATAATCATCAGCAAAGGTTGGAGTTAATGGATATCGCCGAACTGAAAAAGAAAAAAATCGACGAACTGATGGAAATGGCCGTGGAACTGGACATCCAGGAAGCCAGCACGATGAGGAAGCAGGAGATCATCTTCAAGATCCTCGAAGCCCACGCCAAACTGAACGGCCTGATCTATAACCAGGGCGTTCTCCAGGTCCTCCCTGAGGGATACGGGTTTCTTAGGTCCCCGACCTACAACTACCTGCCCGGCCCGGACGACATTTACATATCGCCATCCCAGATTAAGAAATTTTCATTGAGGACCGGCGACACCGTTTATGGCCAGATCAGGCCTCCGAAGGACTCGGAGAGGTATTTCGCTCTGTTGAAGGTCGAGGCCGTCAATGACGAACATCCGGAAAAGGCCAGGAAGAAGACCCTGTTCGACAACCTGACCCCTCTGTATCCCGACCAGATGATCAATCTCGAACATAATCCCAAGGACCTGTCGACCAGGGTGATGAACCTCCTGACCCCCATCGGGAAGGGCCAGAGGGCGCTTATCGTCGCTCCGCCGAGAACCGGGAAGACCATCCTTCTGCAGAAGATCGCTAACTCGATCACTGCGAACCATCCCGAGATCGTCCTGATAGTCCTGCTGATCGACGAGCGTCCCGAAGAAGTGACCGACATGGAAAGATCGGTGAAGGGAGAGGTGATCAGTTCCACCTTCGACGAACCCGCGGACAGGCACGTGCATGTCTCCGACATGGTCATCGAAAAGGCGAAAAGGCTCGTAGAACACGGAAAGGATGTGGTTATCCTGCTCGACAGCATAACCAGGCTCGCCAGGGCGCATAACTCGGTGGTGCCGCATTCGGGCAAGATTCTCTCGGGAGGCGTGGATTCGAACGCCCTGCAGCGCCCGAAGCGGTTTTTCGGGGCGGCCAGGAACACCGAGGAACAGGGAAGCCTTACGATCATAGCCACGGCTCTCGTGGAAACGGGAAGCCGCATGGACGAAGTGATCTTCGAGGAATTCAAGGGAACCGGCAACCTGGAGATCGTCCTCGACCGCAGGCTGGCGGACAAGAGGGTATGGCCGGCGATAGACATCTTCAGATCCGGCACGAGAAAGGAAGAACTGCTTCTCGACGAGAAGGTGATCAGCAAGGTCTATATCCTTCGCAAGTTCCTCAGCGACAAGGGCTGTGTCGAGGCGATGGAATTCCTGCTGGAAAAGATGGCCCGGACCAAGTCCAATTCGAAATTTCTCGGGTCGATGAACGCGTAAAAGGGGGCCTCCGGCGGCCGGGACCCTAAAGAGAGAAAAAATCAGTTTGAATTTCGGTTCAAACCATATTAGATTAAGCAACCTGCAGTCATACGGCTGCGGACGATCGAAAAGCACGAAATCGGAGTAGGAAAATGAAAAAAGGAATCCACCCGGATTACAAACCGACGACGATCACATGCCTGTGCGGGAACGTGATCAGCACCCGATCGACGCAAGAAAATATACAGGTCGAGATCTGTTCTCAGTGCCATCCCTTCTTCACGGGGAAGCAGAAACTGATCGATACGGCCGGGCGCGTCGAGAGATTCCAGCGCAAGTATGGCGATTATCGAAAGAAACCGGCCGGGAAAAGCGACGAATAGTCCCTCCGCGCCAACCTGCAGACTAACGGGGAAAAGATGACCGGCAGGGAAGAAAGAAAGAATCTTCATGGCGGCGGGCAGGCGGTCATCGAGGGAGTGATGATGCGGTCCCCGAAGGGGATCGCAACGGCCGTGCGGACCTCTTCCGGAGGGATCGCGATCAAGGCCGAGCCTTTCGTCAGCCTGACAAGGAAGATGAAACTGCTGAACCTGCCCGTCCTCAGGGGCGCCGTAGTCCTTGTCGAGACGCTCGTCGTCGCCGTGAAGGCCCTCTCCTTTTCCGCCGAACAGGCGTCCACCGAGGAAGAAAAAAACAAGGAAAAGAAAGCCGGTCTTTCCGCCGCGTACATCGCGGTGACCGTCCTTGCGGCTTTCGGGCTGGGTTTTCTCCTGTTCTTCTACCTGCCGCTCAAACTTACCGAGCTGTTGAGGTTCGATAGCAGTCTGCTCTTCAACGCGGTCGACGGCGCGATCAGGCTCCTCTTCATCTTTCTCTATATCGTGCTTATAACGAGATGGAAGGAGATGCGCAGGGTATTCGAATATCACGGAGCCGAACACAAGACTATC
>JBFYZH010000051.1:0-16534 GCA_041309605.1 Candidatus Krumholzibacteriota bacterium | reverse complement strand
CCGCCGGCCGAATCGCCCTCGACGAGGTACAGTTCGCATTGTTCCGGATCGGTCATCGAACAGTCCGCCAGCTTTCCGGGAAGCGCGCTCGACTCGAGCGCCGACTTGCGCCTGACCAGCTCCCTCGCCCTTCTGGCCGCGTCCCTCGCCCTTGCCGACTGCGTGGCTTTTTCGATTATCTTTTTCCCGACCGCGGGATTTTCCTCGAGATACTCGGAGAGTTTCTGCCCGACGATGGTCTCGACGATCCCTTTTATTTCGCTGTTGCCCAGCTTCCCCTTCGTCTGTCCCTCGAACTGCGGATCGGGAAGCTTCACGCTCACGACGGCGGTCAGCCCTTCGCGGACGTCGTCGCCCGAAAGGGTGATCTTCTGGTTTTTCTTGAAAAGGTTGTTCTTCTGCGCGTAGTTGTTCAAGGTTCTTGTAAGCGCCGACTTGAATCCGACAAGGTGCGTCCCCCCATCGACCGTGTTGATGTTGTTGGCGAAACAGAAAATCTTGTCGATGTAGGAGTCGTTGTACTGCAGGGCGATCTCGACCTCGTACGGTTCGGTGTTGTCGAAGATATGGATCGGTTTCCTGTGCAGCGCGTCCCTGTTCTCGTTGAGGAACTCCACGAAAGATATTATCCCGCCTGAATATCTGAAGTCGTGTTTCTTGCCGTTGCGTTTGTCTTCGAACTGCAGCCTTATCCCCTTGTTGAGAAAGGCCAGCTCGCGGAACCGCAGGGAAAGCGTGTCGAAGCTGTACTCAAGCGTCGAGAATATCCTGGAACTCGGCATGAATGTGACTATGGTTCCGGTTCTTTCCTTCTTCGCCGTCAGCGGCGTGGACTCCACCCTGGTGACCGGGACCCCGTTCTCGTATCGCTGCGTGTACGAATTGCCGTCCCTGAAAATCTCCACCTCCAGCCATTCAGAAAGCGCATTGACGACGGAGACCCCCACCCCGTGAAGACCGCCCGACACCTTGTAGCTGTCATGATCGAATTTTCCCCCCGCGTGAAGGGTGGTCATCACGACTTCCACCGCGGGGACCTTCTGGGTGGGATGCATGTCAACCGGGATCCCCCTTCCGTTGTCGGCCACGGTAACGTGTCCCTGCTCGGCTATCGTTATGATTATTTCATCGCAGTGCCCGGCCATCGCTTCGTCGATGCTGTTGTCGACGACTTCGTATACCATGTGATGGAGTCCGTGCAGGTCGGTGCTCCCGATATACATCGCGGGCCGTTTCCTTACCGCGTCGAGTCCCTTCAGTACCGTGATTCCCTTGGCAGTGTATTCCTTGCTCATCCCTCGCTTCTTTCCCTTTCTATCATCAGCCGGATCCCCCCGATCTTCAATCCGGGGAACCTTGTTTTAATCCTCGCGATAATCCTTTCGCGATGGAAACTGATCTCCTGCATCCAAACGTTGTTATCCACCAATATAAGCAGCGTGCCGTCCTTCAGATCCTGGGGGCGGCTCCGGGATGCGACCGCTTCGCCCACGATCTCGGCCCAGCAGGCACGCAGTTTCACCGCTTCCATTCTCTCTTCCAGCCCGAGCCCCCGGAGAACTCCCGGCAGGATATCACTCACGATCCCTGATGGTTTTTCGGACGGCAATCCGGCTCTTCCCTTCGATTTTTACATCCCTGGATTCTATTACTAACGGGCCCGGAAATAAACAAAAAAACCGCCTGCCTGAAGGGGCGCCCCCTGCCAGGGCCATACATCCCCGTGATGGCCGGCCGGCGCCCGTCCTATGCCGGGACGCCCGGGAACAGGACTCCGTTCTCGACCTTTATCACCAGTCCCCCGTACGGGCATCCGTCAAGGTCGGAGGCTTTCGGCGATGTGACAAAACTCTGGTACCTGCCCGAGAGCAGCCCGCGCACCCTGGCGGCGGTCTCCGAATCCAGCTCGGAGAAAATGTCGTCGAGCAGAACGACCGGTCTTTCCGAGCGCCTTTCCATGATGATCTCGGCCTGAGCCAGCTTGAGAACGATGGCCGCCAGTCTCTTGCGCCCCTGCGAGCCGTATCTCCTGAGGTCGATGTCGCCGATCCGTATCGTCATGTCGTCGCAGTGGGGTCCCGAACACGTATACCCCCTTCGGCGGTCCATCTCCCGGCATCTCGAAAGCGACGCCGCGAGAGCCGTCTTCGCGGAGGATCCTTCCGCGGCGCCGCCGTCGAAAGAACAATTGTACGACAGCCCTAGTTCTTCGCCGCCCGGCACTATCTCCCTGTATATCCGGCTCGCCACGGGAGCCACCGCGGACAGCACGTCCTTTCTTCCACGCACCACTCCCGCCCCTTTTTCGGCGAGCATCCCGTCCCAGGCATCCAGCTGCCCCGCGTCCGTCACGTTCCCGGCGCGCATTTCACGGGCCGGTCCCTGAATCTCCTTAAGAAGCGAGTTCCTCTGCCCCAGGACCCTCCTGTATTCCTTCAGGTCGGAAAGAAAGGGCGGCGACACCTGGGCGGCGGTGTAGTCCATGTATAGCCTGCGCCCCGAGGGCGGGCCGCTGGAAAGCTCGACGTCGCCCGGCGCGAAGATCACGGACGGAATAATACCGATTATCTCCGAGAGCCCGGACAGCTTCCTGTTGTTCGCCGAGGCGCTCACCCTTCCGCCCCGCTCCAGCCCCAGCTCGAGAACGAAGTTTACACCCGAGTCGCTTTTCCCGCCGATCCTGAGGAAAAGATAATCCTCCCCGAAGGTTATCATCTCGTCGGACCGCCTGGTCCTGAACGATCTGCCCAGCGAAAACAGGTGCAGGGCTTCGAGCAGGTTCGTCTTGCCCTGCGCGTTGCCGCCCGTGACGAAATTGAAGGCTCCGGAGAACTCGGCGGAGGCCGAACGGATATTTCTGAAATTGCCGGCCTGGAGATTCTTTACGATCACCCCCGTTCACCACACTTCCCGCCCGTATCGGACCTCAATTGATTCTCAGCGGCATCACGATGCAGAGCTGCTTTATATTCCCGCCCTGGTCGACCGGCATGACCACGCCGGCGTTGTCCGGCCTGTCGAGATGGAAGGCTATGTCGTCGGTATCCATCGTCCTCAGGATGTCCTGAATGTACGCCGCGTTGTATGCTATCTCCATCTCTTCTTCCGACCAGGTTGCGTCGATATCTTCCCTCGCCTCTCCAAGGTCCTGTGTGGTCACGTGAAGAGTGAGGTTATCCTTGCTCAAAGAGAAAATGACCTGGTGCGTCAGGGCGTCCGAAAGGATCGACACCCTTTTTGTCGCCGAAGAAAGCGCATCCCTCGACACGAGCAGTTCCTTTGCGTTCTTTGACGGGATCACCTTCTGGTAATTCGGGAAGGGACCCTCGAGAAGCCTCGAATATATCATTACCTCCATCATGTCGAACGAAACGCTGTTTTCCCCTATGCTGATCTTTATCATCTCGTCCTTTTCGGAGTACGATCTGAACGTGGCCAGGGCTTTTGGAGGAATGATCACCTCCGCCTTCTGGATCTCTCCGAGCGGGATTTTTAATTCGACCTTGGCCAACCTGTGCCCGTCCGTCGAGACCATTACCAGCCCCTGCTTGTCGACCTCCCATTTCACTCCGCACAGCGCGGGCCTGGTCAGATCCGTGGATACGGCGTATGCGGTCTTTTGAATCAATTTTCCCAGAACACCGGATTCGAGGCTGAATTCCGTCCTGTTGTCCTGTTTTGGGAGTTTTGGAAAATCTTCTGCGCTTCTGCCGTTGACTATGAATTTACTCTTTCCGCATTTTATCGTCAGCTTCTCCCCGTCCGCCTCCATCCTTACGTCGCCGCCCTGCAGGGATTTTACTATCTCGGCGATCTTCTTTGCCGGCACTGCCAGCCGCCCCTTCTCGTCCACCGTCCCGTTAACCCTCGACGTAACGGATATGTCGAGGTCTGTCGCTGAAAAGGAAATGCCGTTATCGTCCGCCAAAACAAGAGCCATGGAAAGAATAGGCATCGTCGTCCTGCCCGGCACAACGGCCGATATTGCGTTCATCTTCTTGCTCAATTCTGCCAGCGGGACTGTGATCTTCACACCGCTACCTCCTGATACCCTGCTTCAATATTTTTCCAAACTCAACGACAGCTTTAGAGAAAAAAGGATAAGGCAAAAGGGATGTATTTACAAGAAAAAATGGTTTGAGATAATTTATCCACGCACAAACCCTTCCTTTACTTTGATTATTAATAAGAATAGTAGAAGAATAAGGGTATGTTGATATGTTTATGGGTACCGTTTTCGCGCCGTCACGCCGGGACAAACGACCTCGATGTTATTGTTGAACGGCCGGTGGAAAAAGGGTGTGTTGTAAACACGAACCAACATTTATCTTTTTATTAGCGCTTATCAACACTCCCAAACATATGGAATGTGGATATCGTGAATGAGTGCCGGACGGACCAGTGGAGCCGGTGCCGGGGTCAGGATGGGAGTTCCTTCTTGATGTTTTCGATCTTTCTTGCCAGGGCCGGATCCGTGGCTGATTCACGTTCGATCTTCCTGCACGAGTGGAGTACGGTACTGTGATCCCGCCCGCCGAATTTCTTTCCAATCTGCTCGAGCGAGGCGGAGGTGAATTGCCTGGAAAGATAAATCGCGACATGTCTTGCGATGACAACGCGGCCGATCCTCGTTTTCGCCCTGAGACTTTCTACCGGGACGTCGAAGAACCGGGCCGTGGCTGCCTGTATTACCTGGATGGATATGTTTTTCTCCGGGCCCTTAATGATGTCCCGGAGGATTTCCCGGGCCATGTCGACATTGATGTCCCGGTTGGTAAGGCTGGCGCACGCCAGTATTTTGATAAGCGAGCCTTCAAGTTCGCGGGTGTTGCTTTTGACGCTCTCGGCGATAAGGGTAATAACGGTGTCGGGGATCGGGATGTTTTCATTCTCGATCTTTTTTCTCAGTATCGCGATGCGTGTTTCCAGGTCGGGCGGCTGGATGTCGGTTATAAGACCCCATTCGAATCTCGACGTGAGGCGCTCCTGCAGGGTCGGAATTTCCTTGGGAGGTCTGTCGCTGGTGCAGACGATCTGTTTGTTGGCGTCGTGCAGGGCGTTGAAGGTGAAAAAGAATTCCTCCTGCGTTCTTTCCTTGCCTGCGAGAAAATGAATATCGTCTATGAGCAGGATGTCTACATTCCTGTATCTTTCTTTGAATTCAAGAGTTACGCCGGTTCGGATCGCGTGGATCAGTTCGTTTACGAAGCTCTCGGTTGAAACATAGGAGATCCGCATCCCCGGATGTTCCTGAAGAACGAAATGGCCGATGGCCTGGATCAGGTGGGTTTTGCCGAGCCCGGGCCCGCCGTAAATGAAGAGGGGATTATAGGTTTTCGCCGGTTTCTCGGAAACGGCAAGAGCCGCGGCGTGTGCCAGCCGGTTGCCGTTTCCGACGACGAACTCGCCGAAGGTATACCTGCCGTTCAGGTGGACCTTGTTGGGGAGGACGACGGGATCTCTGACAAGGGTGGATCTTTCGACGGGCGCGTGGATACGCGGACTGCGCGATGGCGAAGGAGACGTGAACTCAACAACAACCTCTTCCCCGAGCACCCCGGACGAAGCGGAACGAATTTTATCGATATGATGTTCGGCGAGCCAGTCTATGAAAAAGGAGTTGGGGCCCTGTATCACCATAATCCCCCGCTCATAACTGACCAGGCGTGTCGGTTCGAACCAGGTCTGGTAGCTCTGTGCGTTGACCGTTTCCTTCAGCCTGCCAAGAATATTTGCCCAAATCTTAGAAAGATCGGCCGCGATCGGTTCTTTTTCCGCGCTCATCAAACCCCACACAAGAGAAAAAACAGCCCCCGGGAAAGACGAGGGTCTTTCCAAAAAACCCAAGTTATCCACAATTGTGGATAACTACCTAATTTTAATAATTACAACAGAAACGGCGGGCCTGTTAATATGATGTCAGAGCTTTTTCCACAATCTCCAGTCGGGGAAACAAATTGGTCCGGGAAGAACATCCCCGGAAAAAGACAACTCCCCTCATCCCGCGGTCGGTAATCTATCACAGGAAAATAGGCATATCAAGATTTTTTTACACCTCCGGGGAAAATAATTACAACACCCTGAAATATAAGGGGTTGGTGGGGGGAGGAATGGGCGATATGCGGGCATCCGAAGGGGTGGCGCAAAAGCATCGTGAATGGGGACAAAGGAACAGTTGGAAAACAAAAGAGTTATCACGCGAAGAGATAAAAGACTTGACAATGGGTGGTCCGGTTTCTATTCTATGTTGTTTATGCATAAACACGGGATATATTAACAAGAGGTCGGACCGATGAAGCGCACATTTCAACCGCATAACAAAAGACGAAAAAGAACACACGGGTTCAGAAAAAGAATGAGCACGGCCACGGGCCGCGACGTCCTCAAGAGAAGAAGGACCAGAGGAAGAAAGCGTCTTACCGTATAAATGCCGGGAAAGAGGGCATCGCCCGATGTCGGCCGCGGGATTGAAAAAGGACAGCCAGTTCAGGCTGGTTTACAGGGAAGGCCGAAGGGAAGCCGGCAAAAGAATCACGATTCTTTATCTAAGGACGGATGGCGGCGGGCCGGCAACGGGCTTTGTAGCGAGCAAAAAAAGAGTGGGCAGAGCTTGTCAGCGAAACAGGGCGAAAAGGCTGATGAGGGAAATATTCAGAAAACTGCGGGACAGGATCAACGAGAAAAATATCTGGATAGTATTTATTGCCTCATTTCGTCCTGAGGAGACATCATTTCAGGAACTGTTGGAAGATGTAGAGAGCTCTCTTCTGAGAGCCGGACTGATATCAAACTGCGGATGATATCCAGGATTCTGACACTGGTCGGTCTTATGACCGTCAGACTATACAGAATAGCGATCTCCCCGTATCACGCCCCAGTCTGCAGATTTACACCTTCCTGTTCGCAGTATGCCGAGGACGCCCTGAAGCAATACGGGATCTTCAGGGGCGGCCGCATGGCACTACGGCGCCTCCTGAGATGTAATCCCTTCCGTGCCGGCGGGTATGATCCGCTTCGCTGAAAAAGCACCGGTAACAAACGCCTTTTATCGAAGGGAAGTCGTCGATGGACAAGCGTTCTTTTCTGGCGATCGCCGTTACTTTCGTAATCCTCCTTGCCTGGCAGATACTTTATCTGGGGCCGAGACAGAAGGAAGTGACCGAAAGAAGGGCGGCCGCGCTCGTCGAAAAGGCGAGAGCCGATTCGATCGCCGCGCTTGAACAGGGACGGGAGACGCCGCAGGCTCAGCGGGATGTTCCGGGCGATACGGTGGCCGGCGGGTTCACGGAAGGGGCGGTGGCGGAACCGGGCGGCGCAGGTAATATCTTCGTAGCGCAAAAAGATTCCCCGGCAAAAAGATTCAAGGTGACCGCGGAGAAAATGACGGTCTCGCTGACCAGCCGGGGCGGAGAAATTTCGAGCGTTCGGCTTGACAGGTTCGCAAGGCAGGCCGGCGGTAACGTGGAGCTGATCCCGGACGGGAAACAGGGGGGGATCTCGCTCGCCGTCGAGAAGGACGGAATCTGGAAAAGCCTATCCGGTGCGTTATTCGAAGTCACCGTCAACGGAAGGCCCGTCGAGGACGGCGAAGAGATTGTGCTTTCGGAACAGGCACCGCGGGCGGAGGTTCTTTTTTCAAAACGGGGGAGCGGCGGGGAGGTCGTCGAAAAGAAATTCGTGTTTTCCAGGGACGCCTACGAGACTGAATTATCCGTGCTCATAACGAGGAACGGCGAACTCGCCGGCACGGCCGGATACGCGGTTTCCTGGGAATGTGGCCTCGCGCTTAACGAAAAGAACACGAAACAGGAAAAGCAGAAGATCGCCTCGCTCGGCAGGGTCGGCGACGAATTTTACAAGGACGCCCCGGGCAAGTTCGGCAAGGCCGAAAGCATCGAATACGACGGGACGGTCTTCTGGGCGGGAGCGAGGTCGAGGTACTTCATCAGCGCGATCGTCACGGGAACCCAGCGCTCAGGCACCCTCGTCACGATGGGGGACAAGGCGGCCGGAACGACGGGATACTCGCTGCGATATCCGTTCCGCGGAGATCCCGAAAAGATCGAGGAATCTTTCAGGTGCTATTTCGGCCCGCAGGAAATGGACGCGCTCAAGGCATACGGAGTGGGTCTCGAGAAGTCGATCGATCTCGGCTACATGAGATTCTTCAGCGTGCCCGTTCTCAGGACTATGACGTGGATGAACGGATTCATTCCGAATTACGGCATCATCATCATCATCCTGTCCGTCCTCACGAAGGTTGTTTTCTACAGGCTGACGCACAAGAGCCTCAAATCGATGAAGGACATGCAGAAGCTCCAGCCGAAGATAAAGGAAATCCAGGAAAAGTACAGGAACGACAAGCAGAAACTGAACCAGGAAACGATGAAGATGTACAAGGAGTCGGGAGTGAACCCCCTGGGCGGGTGCCTGCCGCTGCTGCTCCAGATGCCCGTTTTCATCGCCCTGTTCAACGTCCTCAGCAATACGATAGAGCTCAGGGACGCTCCGCTGGGTTTGTGGATCAAGGATCTTTCCACTCCGGACGCGCTTTTCGATTTCGGAGTGAACCTGCCGCTTCTGGGCAGCGAATTAAGACTGCTCCCGATATTGATGGGGGCGGCGATGGTGGTGCAGTCGAGGATGGGGGGCGGAGACGTGCCGACCGCCCAGACGAAGATGATGCAATGGATGATGCCGATCGTCTTCACCTTCGTCTTCTACGGAATGCCATCGGGGCTTGTATTGTACTGGCTGGTAAACAACATTCTTTCGATAGTCCAGCAGTACTATGTGCACAAGGCGATCGACGCGGAGGAAAAAGCCGCCGGCGAGGCCGCGTCGTCCGCAGTTTGAAAAACAGATCGAAGCCGCGGGCGGCCGTAAGGGTGCGGCCGCCGGCCGGCGAACAGCCAGAGAACCGGCGGGATATGAAATCCTACAATATCACCCACTGGAAGAGGAGCGGAAGAGTGGATACGAACAAGACGGGCAAGACGGAACAGCGCAGGAAATTTCTGGAAGCGACGGGCAAAACTGTGCAAAAAGCCCTTGAGAAAGCCCTGAAAGACCTCGGCGCAAAGGTCGAGGACGTGGACATCGAAATCCTCGAATCCGGGCAGAAGGGCGTTCTCGGCATCTTCGGATCGAAGGAAGCGAGGATAAGAGTCGCCCTGAAGAAGGGCTCGACCGGCGTCGAAGAGGTCGCCGACGGGGTGACGAAGCTTATCATGAACTGTCTCGACATAAACTACAGGATCTTTTCGGACACGCTTGACGACACGACATATATCAACATAGAAACGGCCGGGGTCGACGGGCTTCTTATCGGGCGCAAGGGCGACACTCTGAACTCCCTGCAGCACCTCGTCGGCCGGATCGTCTCAAAGAAACTGGGAGGTTACCAGAGGCTCACGCTCGACGTGGGAGGATACCTCAAGAACCGCCAGGAGATCCTCAAGCAGAAGGCGATAAAGGCCGCCGAAAGGGCAAAAAAGTCGAAAAGGGAAGTGGGGCTCGAACCGATGAAGGCGTCAGAGAGAAGGATCGTCCACATGGCTCTTGCCGAGGTGGAGGGGATCTCGACGTACACCGTCGGGAATGGCGAGATGAGGAAGGTCTTCGTCTCTCCCGAGCACGGGCAGGAAAGAAAAAACCGCTATAACAAAGACAGGTCATGAACGGCGACACTGTTGTGGCCTTGAGCACTCCGCCGGGGGAATCGGGGATCGCCGTGATCAGGATATCCGGTCCGGACGCGGGTTCGATCCTTTGCGGAATGGCGCCGGCCGCCGCGCACTGGGAATCGCACGCCATCCACAGGACAATCCTGAGAAGCGGACAGGGGCGGGAGCCGTTGGACGACGCGCTGGCCGTCATCATGAAGGCTCCCGATTCATATACGGGCGAGGATGTAGCGGAGATATACTGTCACGGGAGCATGCAGGTCGTGACAGGGATTATCGAGGACGCGATGGCGAGGGGAGCTTCCCCCGCCGGGCCGGGAGAATTCACCAAAAGAGCGTTTCTAAACGGCCGCCTCGACCTGGTGCAGGCGGAGGCCGTCGCGGATCTGATATCGTCGGAGACGCGGTTGCAGAGCCGCGTTGCGCTGGAACATCTCGAGGGGGCGCTGTCGGGAAAGGTCGGGCAAATCGAGAAGCTTCTTCTTGAGCAGCTTGCGCTCGTTGAGGTGTCGATCGATTTTTCAGAAGAAAAAATAGAAACCTGGGACAGGAAAAGACTCGGGGAGATCGCGGCGCAGTCGATGGCAACGCTGACCTCCCTGCTGGAATCGGAGCTTGCCGGGAGGAAACTGAGGCGAGGCATAAGGGTGACGATTCTCGGCCCGAGAAACGCGGGAAAGAGCAGTATTTACAATGCGCTCATAGGCGAGGAAAGGGCGATCGTCTCGCCCGTGCCCGGGACGACGCGCGATCTTCTGAGAGAGCGGATACACATGGGGGGCTTTACATATTATATCGAGGATACTGCCGGCATCGCGGAGCCGGACTGCGAGATAGAGGCTCGAGGCATATCGATCGGAAGAAAAGCGGCGGAGGGCGCAGATCTTGTTCTCTTTGTGCTGGATGGCAGCGTCGAAATGGACGCCGGCGCGGTAAAGGAGGCAACCCTGATAAGCGAAAGGGAAAGCATTATAATCATAAACAAATCGGATCTGGATCAGAACGCGGGAACGGTAGAAAAAGCGAAGGATCTGTGCCGGGATGCCCCTGTGACAAACGGCTCCCGGGGGTTCCCGGCGAGGATCGTATCGGTGTCGGCGGTAACCGGTGAAGGACTCGACGATCTGAAAAAGATGATTTTCGAAAGAACCGCCGGAGGCGATGTGTCACGGATCGGCAGGGAAAAAATTGCGCTCAATACGCGCCAGGGGGCGGCGCTGAGGGAAGCACGCGAGGCGCTGAAAAGGATGGAGGAGGAGCTGGCCGGAGAAGGAGCGGCGGAGATAGTCAGCCTCGAACTGAGGGAGGCCCTTGACGCGTGCGGCAGGGTGACCGGTAAATCCGCGGCCGGAGAAATTCTCGACACAATATTTTCGCGCTTCTGTATCGGCAAATAGACCCCCGAAGAACCAGGCAATGGATAGTTGTTAAATAAGATACGGACATATTAATAATGATTATCGATAATATTAATGGGGAATATGATGTCATCGTGGTAGGCGGAGGGCATGCCGGTTGTGAGGCGGCGCTTTCTGCCGCCAGGATGGGCATGAGAACCCTGATGGCAACGATAAGTGTCGCCGATATTGCCCGGATGCCCTGTAACCCTGCGATAGGAGGACTTGCCAAGGGACAGCTTGTCAGGGAGGTGGACGCCCTGGGAGGAGAGATGGGCCTGTGCATCGATCACGCCGGGATCCAGTTCCGGATGCTCAACAGGGCGAAAGGGCCTGCCGTATGGTCTCCGAGAGCGCAAGCGGACAAGAAGCTTTATCATCGCAGGATGCTCAAGGTTCTCGAGGACCAGCCAGGTCTCGATATCGTTGAAGCTGAAGTGGAAGGGCTTGTCGTGGTAGGCGGGAGGGTGCGCGGAATCTGCATCGCCGGAGGATCTGCAATAAGGACAAAAAAGGTGGTTCTTGCGCTTGGCACCTTCCCGAACGGGCTTATGCATATCGGGGAGAGCAGGATTCCCGGGGGACGCGAAGGGCAGCCCCCGTCCGGCAAGCTGTCGGACAACCTGGCGAATCTTGGCATGGAAAGAAAGAGACTGAAAACAGGAACACCCGCAAGGCTGGCAAAGGGAAGCATCGATTTCTCAAGGTGTGAAGAGCAACCGGGGGATGAGAACCCCGAACCCTTTTCCTTTCGAACGAAAAAACTGAAAGTCAAACAGGTATCTTGTTATATTACATATACTAACAAAATTACACATGAGATAATAAGAAAAAATATCGGCAGGTCGCCTCTTTTTTCAGGGCAGATACAGGGTATCGGGCCCAGGTACTGCCCTTCGATTGAGGACAAGGTGGTGAGATTTTCTCACAAGGAACGCCACCAGGTATTTCTTGAGCCGGAGGGACTCGACAGCGAGGAGATATATGTCAACGGGCTCTCCACGAGCCTTCCCCGCGACGTACAGGAAGACATGCTTAGAACCGTGCCCGGCCTCGAAAACGCCGAAATCCTGAGATATGGATATGCGATCGAATACGATTTTTTCCCTCCTCACCAGATTCATTCGACGCTCGAATCGCGAAAAACAGCGGGTCTATACATGGCCGGACAGGTTAACGGAACCTCGGGGTACGAGGAGGCTGCCGCACAGGGGATCATAGCGGGGATCAACGCATCTCTTTCCCTGCTCGGCGAAAGACCCTTTGTTCCCGCAAGACATCACGCATACGCCGGAGTGTTGATCGACGATCTTATAACCAAGGAAATCGACGAACCTTACAGGATGTTTACATCAAGGGCGGAACACCGGCTTCTTTTGCGGCAGGATAACGCGGACGAGCGGCTATTCAGGTTCGGCGTGAGGTTCGGGCTTGTTGAAAAGGATTTGTGGGAGAAGATGGTGAAAAGAAGAAAGAGGGTTGAGGCCGCGCGCAGAAGACTCGTTCTCGAAACGGTCCCCGCGGCCGCCATTGCGCGCATCCTGCACAAGGCCGGCGATCAGCCCGCGGGAGGCACCGAGACAAACGGTTCGACAGAGAACGCCGCCCCGACGGAAGGCAGAAGGGCGATCGGGATTCTCCAGAGACCCGGAGTGAATCTGCGGGATGTGGAAAAGGCTCTGCCCGGTGGGGAATTGGGGCTGGAGCCGCGCGAGATCGAGATGCTCCGCATTGGAATTAAGTATGACGGATACATAAGAAGGCAGAAAAGAACAGCCCAGAGGATCATCGTAATGGACAAGATGAAAATACCCGGGGATTTCGATTACGATATCGATGCCCTGAGCACGGAGGCGAGGGAAAAACTGAGGAAATTCAGGCCCGAGACCCTTGGCCAGGCCTCAAGGATATCGGGAGTAAGAAATTCCGATCTGTCCATCCTTCTTGTTTTCCTTGGAAGGAAAGCCGAACGATCCGCAATGGATTTTCCGGGCTCCTGCGGCCCGGGCGCGGAAGTTTGTAAATGAAAGAAAAGATTGAAGATATCGCGCGGGTGCGAAATGCCGCCCTTGCGCCGTGGACCGGCAGCATTTCCCCCGAGGCTCTGGAAAAACTCGATATCTTTATCGGCGAACAGCTTGGCTGGAGCGCGAGGATCCATACAGTAGGGAAAAAAAACGCAGGGGCCGCTCTGGCCGCGCAGATCCGCGACTCTCTGATGATGCTCCGGTTTGCCAGGGGGTTTTTCATCGAACATACCGAAGGCGGGGGATTTTCCGGCCCGATTGTGGATATTGGAACCGGATATGGATTTCCAGGCTTCGTGTGGAAGCTGGTGGACGACGGGCTCCGCCTCACTCTCGTAGAGAGGAAAGAGAAGGCGGCGATTTTTCTCGAAAGACTCGTAAGTTCAATGAAGCTTAATGGTATCCGGATCGTCAATAGTGACGCGGAAAAGGACGAAACCCTGGGCTTATTCCGACTTTTCACATCCAAAGCGGCGGGAAGGCTCGGGCGGATGCTGCCTCTGGCGATGAAACTCCTGGAGAACGGCGGTCTTTACATAACGATAAAGGAGCGGGATTGGAGATGGGAGATCGAAGGTGCCGGAACCGCCGGAATGAATTTTCTGGAGGAGGAAGCTGTCCCCGAAGGCGGAGGATATCTCGTCGCTTTCAGAAAAAGGGATTTTAGCGCCCGCTGAGCCTGTCAGGCGCAGCGGCGCCACCCCGGCCATCATCGCCGCGGAATAATGTTTCACGTGAAACCGTCCCGCCAACCGCTCCGCCCCGTGGCATTATCGGCCGGAATCCGTCTACGCTGATTCCGGCCGGAGTCACCGCGGGCAAGTTGTTTCACATGAAACACCTCCCGGGGTTTTTCCCGGTTTATAGGGAAGAAGCGAGCGGAAGATCCGTAATAATCATTCCGCAAAGGATAGTAATTATTTGCTTTCGGTGCGGACCCGGAGACAGCCATGCTGCGCGAAAACAGTTTTTTTCGTTGCTTTCCATCGCGGTCCTGCCTATAATCGAGTAAGCCCCACCGCTTTGAACAGGAGATTGAAATGCGGCCTATTTCATTTTATTTCAAGCAGATATGGGCATTGTTCGCGATCCTGGTTCTTTTTGCCGGATGTGACGAGAGTCTCGAATTCAACAACACGCCGCCCGGAGATCTGGAAATAGAAAAGAATATCTGCTATCTCGCCACGGGAAAGACACTGGCCCTGTGCGGTACGGGGGAAGATCCGGACGGAGACCTCGTTTCGTTCAGGTGGACATCCGCTTACGGCACTTTCATACCGGCCGACGGCAGGGGCCAGTGCGTGGGGTGGGTGGCGCCTCAGACGGCGGGAACATACCAGGTCACCCTGATAGCGACAGACGAGTTGGTAGAGAGTTCAAAGACCGAGAACATCGTTGTGGGGCAGGAACTTATTCTTCTGCCGGGGGATAGGGATATAAACGACAACGGCTCATTTTACATGGTCAACGCGCTCGTTCCGCTGCAGGTGGGATTTCGTACGACCCTTACTCTGCACAGCGGGGTAACGATTATTATTGCAAATATCTACGGTGGATTTGCAGTCGAGGGAACCTTGAATGTGCTGGGCACAGAGGCGGACCCTGTAATCCTGAAATCGGATGCGTGCGGCGAAGATGATGAGAAATGGGGCGGCATTTCTTTTACGGGAGAAAATGCGATCGGGATCCTCAAACATTTGAATATCAACGATGCAGAGATCGCGATCGGGGCCTCCGATCAGGCGCAGGTCACAATAGATACCTGCACAATTGTTGACTGCGACGAAGCAGTCTCCATCACGGACAGCGCCGAAGTCGACATAACCGGCTGCAAGATATGGGACAATGGCGGGGGGGTTAAAAGTTTTTACTCCAGCACCACGATAAGGGGGTCTTCTGTCCGGTACAACGGGTTGTACGGGGTGTGGATTGGAGGTAATGACGGCTTATATCGCGCCGACATCCAGTACAGCAATATATCCAACAATACTTCGTACGGGGGGTTCAGGATTTCCGGATACTCGATCCCATTCGTAAGGAACTGCGCAATTTTTTCCAATTCTTACGGAGTATATATGAGCGAGTATTTTGCCGGCGGGACACTGAATTTCACGCTGAACTATTGGGGTCTGTCAGACAGCCTGTCGATTTCACAGAACATTCTTGACCGACATGATATCCCGAGTGGAGCTTTTGTGAATTTTGTTCCCTGGCTGACAAGCTCTCCGGTCGGTGACTAGTAAAGATCGGAGGGAGAAAGGATCTCCCATTGGCATGGGCAAGATAATAGCCATAGCTAATCAGAAAGGCGGAGTAGGAAAAACGACGACCGCCGTTAACCTCAGCGCCAGCCTCGGGGTGGCTGAGGCGAAGGTGCTGCTTGTGGACGTCGATCCGCAGGCCAATGCGAGCAGCGGGCTGGGCGTGCGACCAGAAAATGAGGAACCGACTATTTATGAAGTACTTATCGGCGGAATGGATGCTGCCGGGGTGGTCAGAAAAACAGATCTCGTCGATCTCATCCCATCTCATCCGAGACTCAACGGGGCGGAGGTGGAACTCGTCTCTCAAATCGCCAGGGAAAGAAAACTCAAAGCCGCTCTCGCGGGGATCAGGGACAGGTACGATTACCTGATAATAGATTGCCCGCCGAGCCTCGGGCTCCTGACGGTAAACACCCTGACCGCGGCCGATTCGGTGCTGATCCCAATACAATGCGAATATTACGCCCTCGAAGGACTGAGCCAGCTGTTGAGTACGATAAGGATGGTTCAGAAGCACCTCAATCCCGACCTTCGGATAGAGGGGGTGCTCCTGACGATGTTCGACAAGAGGCTCCGGCTGTCGAGCCAGGTGGCTGGCGAAGCGATCTCCTATTTCGGGGAGAAGGTCTATGACAGCATCAT
Organism: Candidatus Krumholzibacteriota bacterium; assembly: GCA_041309605.1. GTDB lineage: Bacteria > Krumholzibacteriota > Krumholzibacteriia > Krumholzibacteriales > Krumholzibacteriaceae > JALOPX01. The sequence goes on along the minus strand of JBFYZH010000051.1, from coordinate 518 downwards.
TCCACGAAACGTCAGGCTTAGCGAGTCTCCGAGCTTCGGGAAACCGATAATCCTTTATGACATAGAGAGTTCCGGGGCAAAGAGCTATCTGGCCCTGGCGACCGAACTGCTCTCGAAACAGAACGGAGGCTCGGAAAAGGAGCACGGCCGGCACGGAAGGGTAGAGTGAGATGAGGAAAAACGTTCTCGGTAGGGGGCTGGAAGCTCTTATTCCACAAGACCTTAGGGAAAGCGTATCGGAAACCGAAAGGGTTATGGAGATCGAGCTCGACCAGATCGATCCCAATCCGCATCAGCCCAGGGAGCATTTCGATGAAAAGCAACTTCGCGGACTCGCCGCGTCGATAAAAAAACATGGCGTTCTTCAGCCCGTTGTGGTGAGAAGGGACGGTGCGCGCTACCAGATTGTTGTGGGCGAGCGCAGGTTCAGAGCCTCGAAGCTTGCGGGTAGAACAACAGTGCCGGCGATACTGAGAAAGGTCGACGACCACGATTCGCTGAAGCTCGCTCTTCTCGAG
>JBFYZH010000050.1:0-27652 GCA_041309605.1 Candidatus Krumholzibacteriota bacterium | reverse complement strand
TCAAATTGATCCTTTTCATGATTTCCTCCGCATCATATGAACAACATGCTTATTGATTCCTCGGTATGAATCCTTCTTATCGCCTCTCCCAGAAGGGAGGAGACATCGAGGACCTTCACCTTCCCGCACTTTTCCAGGCCGTTGAAAGGAATCGAATTTGTAACAACGACCTCTTCGATGCAGGACTTCTCGAGCCTTTCCAAGGCCGGACCGGAGAAAACCGGATGAGTGGCCATCACTATTATTCTCCCGGCGCCCGCTTCCTTGAGCGCTTTCGCCGCCTGCGTGACCGTTCCTGCAGTACTTATTATATCATCGAGAATAATAATATCACTGCCGGCCACCTCACCGATGATGTTCATCAGCTCCGAAGAATCGGCCGTCGTCCTTCGTTTATCGACGATAGCCAGGTTGGCCTCAAGCCTCTTCGCGAAAGCCCTTCCCATCTTTATCCCGCCCACGTCGGGCGACACGACGGTGAGGTCGGTAAAATTTTTCCCCTCAATATATTCAAGAAGGACCGGCGCCGCAAAGAGATTATCGACCTGCACGTCAAAAAATCCCTGTATCTGGGCGGCATGCAGTTCGAGCGCCAGGACCCTGTTGACACCGGCCACCTCGATCAGATTGGCGACAAGCTTCGCGGTTATCGGCACCCGCGGCTGATCCTTTCTGTCCTGCCGGGCGTAACCGTAATAGGGAATCACGGCCGTTATCCTGCTGGCCGAGGCCCTGTAACAGGCATCGACCATGATCAGCAGTTCCAGCAGATTCTCGGCCGGAGGATTCGTGGGTTGTATTATGAATACGTCTTTGCCCCTGATATTCTCGTTGATGTTGACCCTTATCTCTCCGTCCGAAAAGCGGCCGATCTCGACATCGCAGAGCGACGTATTCAGATACCTGGCGATCTTCTCGGAAAGGTCGGGGTTGGCGGTTCCGGAAATCAGGGTCACTAATTCGGCCATTTTACCTTGTCCTCCAGAAAAAAAAGTGACCTTCCCGGTCACCGCTCCTTTTTTTACTGGGGCGGGAGGATTCGAACCTCCGATGCAGGAGCCAAAGTCCTGTGTCTTGCCGCTTGACGACGCCCCAAAACTGCACGCACGGAAACTTTATCAGATCAGGGTTCGGAAACCTCCAGTCTGGTTTCAGTCTGCACCTTTTCGACTTCCCGCTCGTATGCCTTGACGATCTGTTCCTCCATCCAGTCCCTAGTCTGGTTGTTGATAGGATGGGCTACATCCTGGTACGTGCCATCAGGACGCTTGCGGCTCGGCATGGCGACAAAAGTTCCCTTGGCACCCTCTATGACCTTCAAGCCCCTGATAACGAAGGCGTTGTCCAGAGTGATGCTCGCGAAGGCTTTCAACTTGTTGTCATCACGCAACGAAATCCTTATCTCGGTGATTTCCATGTGGCCCCCCTGAATCTGCTTTATGCTACCACTGGAAGAGTTCCAGCATCCGGTCCACAGGTCGCGCGATCCTCGTAAAGAAACCCTTTTTCCCGAAAAGTTTCCCTACCTCCATCGCCTTATTCTCCATATCGAATAACGCGAAACAGGCCGCCCCGCTACCGCTGAGCGAACTCAGGACCGCTCCCTCGCGTCTTAACGATCCCAATACCTCGCCTATCTCCGGATATTTCCCGATTGCAACACTTTCAAAGCTGTTAACCGTATCGAAACAGATATCCGGAAAATCCTTCAATCCCTCCATCAGGCATTTCAGTTTATCCACGCCCCCGCCCTTTGTCAACACAATTTTAACGTTGTCGTAGGCCCACTTCGTGGAAATTCGGACCGGCGGTTTTACTATAAGGATCCAACCATCGCGGAGCCCGGCACGGTTTTCCAGCAGCTCTCCCCTTCCCCTTCCGATGGCAGGACCGCCGGACAGGAAAAAAGGCACGTCCGAACCTACGCGCAGGGCCAGTTCCATCAGCCTTTCCCTTCCAATGCCGGATCCGAGCAGCCGGTCCAGCCCGAAAAGTACCGCCGCCGCGTCGCTGCTCCCCCCCCCGAGACCCGCCCCGTGCGGTATGTCCTTCAGCACTTCGATGACAACGCCGCCGCAGTATCCCTCCGAGTCGAAGAACTCCTCCGCGGCCCTGTAGCACAGGTTGGTCCGGTCCCAGGGGATGCCCGGGTCATCCCCCTCGAGACGTATTCCCACGTCCGACAAAGTCAGGCGGACCCTGTCGTAAATGGAAACCGGTTGAAAGAAGGTCTCTATATCGTGATATCCGTCGTTCCTTCTACCGGTCACATTGAGATAAAGGTTAATCTTCGCGCTGCAGCGAAGCGCGAGGGAATCCCCGGCAGACATCCGGACCTCCGATCCGCCGAACGCCCCGTTACGAAAACGACCTGTAGTCTTCCCACAGTCTTCCCCATTCGGTGCGCCTGAACCTGGCAATCCTGCTGCGGCCGATCGTGGGATACCAGAAAAAATCGTGGTATAGATTGCTCGCCGCGGGGGCCCATACGACAAGAGGCGAGTGCAGGGCGATCTTTTCGAGGAACCGCAGAGGGCCTTTCCGGAGCATCTGGTCGCCCCATATGACGAAGCTCCTTTTGGTCCTGAAATTGAAATTCATCTTCTCGATGTCCTCGCCGGCCACCTCGATATTTGCGATACGCCCCTCGCCCAGGCCGCGCTCGGTGGCCCAGCGCAGGTAATCTATCGACATCGGGTCGAAACCCATGATCCTTGCCGCGACGGCGTCTATCGCCACCGAATCGGAGCTCGCCAGGATGATATTGCCGACATACGGCTCCATCGTCCTCGGCCCCGCCCCGTCACCGCAGACAGTCCCGTCCATGACGGCGAAGATATTCGGATGCAGTTCCCTCTGCATCATCAGGAGGTCGACAAGCACTTCATGCATATACTTGTGCGCATAGTGCCTGACTTCCTTGAGAAGCCCGCCGAAGGAGTTCTTGATCGCTCCGGTGGTTGTCGAATGTCCGTGCGTTTTCACGGTCGGAAGGTGCAGGATGTCCCTGCCGGCGTAGATCGCCGGGATCTCTATCCCCCCCGGGAAGATCTCGTTGAGCTTCAGAAGGGGCGAGCGGAACCTGTGGACGGTCCATTCGACCTCCGGCAGCGGTAGAAACGGGAGCCCGTACTTCTCCAGGACAGGCATCCAGAGGTTGTTGACCGCTCCCTTCCGGGGGTCGGTCACCACCGTCTTGTTCTCGATGGGAAGTATCTGATCCTTTCGATAACCCCTGTCGAAGAGATCCTGCAGCACGCCGTGGAGCTGCCAGGGCTGGCTTGAACAGGCGGGGAAGTACCTTGTCCATGAAAGGTTGAGTTTGAGCAGCAGGTCCCTTTCGGCCGTAAGGACGTTTCCCGCGCCGGCAAGATCCATCGCCCTGTGGTAATCCTGGACGACCGTCTCCGGTCCCGTCCTTATGACCGACACTTTGGATGTCATTCTTCATCTCTCCTGTTCAGTGCCACACGCCCGTGATTATGATCGCCGTCGCCGTGAACCACAGGAATACGTCGATGATTATCGCCTTCTCGGTCAGAAGGACTCCCGACGGGTCTCCACCCTCCTGCCTGTTGTAGACAAGGTATAGATACCTCATTATCCCGAAGACGACGAACGGAATCGTATAGACCAGCCGGTTCGTTCCGAATTTGGATACGGTTGAAGGCCACACCGTGTAAATGGAATACGAGAGCAGCGAAGCGGTGGCCGTAAGCCCGACAAGCTGATCAAGCAGCTGCCTCGAATAATCCCTCAGGGTCTTCCTGTGATCCCCGGCGCTGTCGAGATTCGAGAATTCATTACGTCTCTTGCAGATCGCCAGGAACAGGGAAAGAAACAGCGTGCATATCCACAGCCAGGGGGAGAATTCGAGATCCGGGACCTCCCTGTGGAGCACGACCACCCCCGCTCCGGCCCTTATCAGAAAACTGAAACTTATCGAAATGACGTCGAGGATGACGACGTGTCTGAGCAGGATCGAATAAAGGCCGTTCACAGCGACGAACGCGACCGTCAAAAGGAAGAACCCGGTGCCGAGAAACCATGACGCGGGGATAAAAATGGCGATGAGGATTCCGGCGGCGGTCTTCGCGGCGACCGTTCCCAGGGCTCCCGAAGCGATCGGCCTTGTTTTTTTTACGGGGTGTTCGAGATCGCGTTTCCTGTCGAAAAGATCGTTCAGTATGTAGATCGCTCCGGAAAGCATGCAGAAAAACAGGAACCCGAGGAAACTCTTCCAGACGCAGGGCATCTCCAGGAATCTCTTGGAGAAGACAATCCCCGCGAAAAGGACCAGGTTCTTGGTCCACTGTTTAGGGCGCATCGCCACGAGTATGTACCAGATCGTTTTCATAGGCATATTTTACGCGAATCTTCCCGGCCAGTCAAAGGATTCCGTCTCCGTACCTGGGATTCGGAAACCGGGCCGCTCCGGCCGGCGGGAAACAGCTCCTTAAAAACCCCGGCGGTGTCAATAGCTGTTCCTGCCGAAGATCACCGTCCAGACGGTGACAAGTATGATCTTTATATCGAGCATGAAGGACCAGTTCTCCACATAGTAAACGTCGTATTTGGTCCGCTCCTCTATCGGAACGTCGCCCCTGAGCCCGTTCACCTGCGCCCAGCCGGTCATGCCCGATCTCACCCTGTGCCTCTCCAGGTACTTCGGGACTCTTCCCTTGAACTCCTCAACGAAGTGGGGTCTCTCCGGTCTCGGGCCGACCAGGCTCATCTCGCCCCGGAATACGTTGAACAGCTGAGGGAGTTCATCGAGGCTGAACCTTCGGAGAAACCGCCCGACCGATGTCACCCTGCCGTCTCCCCTGACGGTCCAGACAGGTCCCGTGGCACTTTCGGCATCGGTCCCCATGCTCCTGAACTTGATAAGGTCGAATACTCTGCCGTCCATACCGACCCGCTGCTGCCTGTAGAAGGTCCCGCCCTTCGAGCTGATCGTGACGAGGGCTCCGATCACCAGCAGCAGCGGGGAAAGCAGCAGAATCCCCAGTCCGGAAAAAAGGATGTCGAAGGAACGCTTGAATACCGACTTCCAGCCGGTGATCGCCCTGTCCTTTATCTTGAGAAGCGGGATGCCCCCCATCTGTTCGACCTTCATCCTGCTGGTCACGAGCCTTTCCACATCCGGCACAAGGAAGAATTCCACGTGAAGACCGGTGCACCTGCTCACTATATCGGCCAGGTGCCGGTTTTCCTCCTCAGTGATCGCGAGAAAGACCGTCCTTACGTCGTGTTTCTCCATTATGCCCGGAATTTCGTCGAGCGCGCCGAGGAACGGTTTCTTTCCTTCCAGAGGCGGGCACGGACCTATGTGGCCGGCGATTTCCAGCCCGAGCCCGGGATGTTTTCCCACCATTGCGGCTATCCCCTCAGCCAGTGGACTCGAACCTATCACAGCGGCCTTTATTATACCCATGCCCCTGCCGTGCCTGCCGCGTTCGAACCTGATTATCGAGAACCTCATAAGGGAGATCAGCACGATGCTCAGCCCCCAGATGTAAACGAAAACCAGCCGGCTATAGGAGATCTGCCTGAAGAAAAAGGTGGCCGCCGCGACCAGAAGCATGCCAAAGGTCACGGACCTGAAAACGGCGGAAAATTCGTCGGCCCTTCCCGCATTTCTGCGGACCCCGTACATACCCCTTGTTTCCATAATGAAGATCCACAGAAGCGAGATGAAATACGAGGTGATTATATATATACGCAGCGAAGGTATGCCCCTGGTTACCGGCAGTATCGAGGTGAGGGGGGAATGAAATCTCAGCCACCAGGAGACGAAAAAGGCGGCTTCTATCGAGAAAAAATCCGATACCACCTGGATAAAGGGGATCAGAAGTTCATACCTGCCGCGATAGTCCCGCATCCTCATCCTCCGCCGCACTGCGCGTCTATGTATCGCTTGATGCGCTCCCTGAATATCTTCCTGTCGAACAAAAGGGCGTGTTCCCTTATCGCCGCGCCGTCGAATCTGGATGCTTCGAACCTCTCCACCGCCCCGATCAGGGCCTGAGCCGTCTGCTCACCGAAAAAGAGACCCGTGCGGGCTGTATCCGCCCCGTCAGCGACGGCCGGCTCCCGGGTGCCGATGACGGTCTCCAGAGCCCCTCCCGCCCCGAAGGCGATGACCGGCTTGCCGTAGCACTGCGCTTCAACGGGTACGATGCCGAAATCCTCCTCGCCGGGAAAGACAAGCGCCCTGCATCCGGCGTAGAATGCGCCGAGAGCTCGGCCGTCGACCCAACCCTTGAACTCCACTGAAGGACCGGCCATCCTTCTCAGCCGCTTCCCGTCCTGTCCCGTTCCCACTACGACGAGCCTTTTTCCCATGCGGCTGAACGCCTCGACGGCGATGTCGACCCGTTTGTAGGGCGCAAACGCGGATACGACCAGATAATACCCTTCGTCCTTTTCCGAGAGATAGGTTCCGGATGTCTCGACAGGAGGATATATCACATCGGAATCCCGCCCGTAATACCTCATGATCCTCCCGCTGACGTGCCTTGAATTGGCGATAAACCTGTCGACGCGATGGGAACTCGCGCTGTCCCACATCCTGAGATAATTCGCGAAGTAAGGTATCAGCATTCGTTTCAGCCCCCCGACCCTTCCCTCCCCGAAGTATTCCTCGTACATCGCCCAGACATATCTCATCGGCGTATGACAATAACATATGTGCCTTGCGTCCGGACGCGGGATGACGCCCTTGGCGACACAGTGGCTCGAGGAGATCACCAGATCGTACTCCCTGATGTCGAATTTTTCTATGGCTGACGGAAAGAGCGGCAGATAACTCCTGTACCTGCTTCTCACCATGGGCAATCCCTGAATGAAAGAGGTCTCTATGGGGAGTGCCTCTATCGCCGGGGATACGGAACCCTTGACATGCACCAGGGTGAATATCCTTGCCCCTGGATAGAGTTCGCAGAGAACTTCGAGCACCTTCTCTCCGCCCCGCATTCCGGTCAGCCAGTCATGGACAAGAGCCGTTTTCATCGCCGCTTTTCCCCGTTTCGACGGCCGGCGGATCCGGCCGGATTCAAGGTCTCCGGTTTCCCGGCGCCGCCCGACTTGTTTCCCGTCCGGCGGCCCGGCATACGTTCTATCGCCATGGACAATTCCTCCATCCTGCCCTCCCACGAATACCGGCGTGCCAGTTCCAGGCGCCGGTTCCTTCCTCCATCCGCATCCCCGGCAAGAGCGGCCCTTATCGATGATACGAAACCTGCGCCGTCATGGGCAATATAACAATACTCCCTGAATTCGTCGAGCGCGGGCAGGGCGGTGGTGACCACCGGCTTACCCGAAGCCATGTATTCGAAGAACTTCATCGGAAATACATTCGAGGTGGTATCGTTGATCCTGAAAGGAATCATGCACGCGGCCGCTCCTTTCAGGCAGGCGGGAAGCTCCCCGTACGGTTTCGGCCCCGTCAGGAATATATTGCCGGCGGCTTCAAGAGATCGGATATCGGTCCCGGGGTCGCCGCTTCCGGCGGGACCGATCAGCACGAAAGAAACACCCGGCAGCTGCCGGGCGCAGTAGGCTATCAATCCCGTATCGACCTTGTATCCGCTGATCGCTCCCGTGAAGACCACGCGTGGCGCCGGGATCCTGCCGATGTACTCGGGAACCGCGACGCCGTCTTCGATGGCTCTCATGAAAAACGCCGTATCCGCCACGTTGGGCAGGCAGATCGTGCGCGGATTGAACTCCTTCTTGCTTTCGTACAAAGGTCCCGACGTCGTCAGCACAAGGTCGGCCCTGGCCAGCAGGCGCTTCTCGAGCGCGTCGATGACATCCGGATCGACGCCCGGATTCGCGCTGTAGCTGTCCACGCAATGATATATCACCAGGTCCTCGCCGAATGCTCCGACCAGATCGACACCGGTTGGAAGGAAGATCCACAGCAGGGGATCGGCGAGACCGAGCCTTCCGGCGATCCGCCCCAGGGAAGTCCTGAGAACGAACCTGTTGAAGGCGCGCACGATGGCGTACCTGTGAAGAGGTATCATGATCGGGGCATATACCCACAGGTTCTCGCGGACCATCCGTTCCTTCCTTGTCCACGCGGTCAGGCGATAGAGGAGTTTTCCCATGTCGGCCCCGCGCGCCGAAGGGAACCTCAGGCTCGCCGGTTCGACGTAGAGGACCCTGTTACGGCCCGCGAGCCGCGACATGATGTGCTGGCAGTTCACCCAGGTGGGCGAATCCCAGTGTGAAGAGGCCAGGCAGATGATGTTCCTTCCGTTAAGCATGATTTTCTCTCTCCCCGGCGAATCCCCGCATGACTATCGTACCCCCGCGGTCTCGACCAGGATCTCCTCCATACGCGATATCATCCTGTCCATGCTGAAACCGTCGGAGATGGATCTCGATGCATTCTCCCCGAGCCGCCTTGCGAGTCCGTCATCATCGAGCAGTCGGCAACTTCCCGATATGAGACGGGCCGTGTCGCCGGGCGGGATCAGGATGCCGATCACCCCGTCCTCGACGAGCTCGCAGACTCCCCCGGTTCGCGAAGCGATAACGGGCGCTTTACAGGCCATCGCCTCCATAAGCGAAAGGGGCATGCCCTCGGCGCATATGCTGGGAAGAAGAACAATATCCGCCGCGTTGTAATACTCCGCCGTTTCGGCGTGGGGCACCCTCCCCGTGAAGATGACATCCGTGTCCAGCCCGTATCTGAGGGAAAGTTCCTTCAGTCCCTTCCCGTAAGGGCCGTCCCCGACCGCAAGATACTTTACGGCGCGGCCCCGCCGCCGGAACTCTCCGACGGCCCCGATCACATGGTGCAGGCCTTTCTGCCTATGGAGCCGCCCGCCGGTCACCAGAAGCCGCGTATCATCGCCGATGCCGGACCGCGACCTGCAGGCGTTTCCGAGCCGGGAATCGGAGCGGAATATAGAGGTGTCGATACCGTTTGCCACCGTCACGACACGGCTGCTTTCGAGGCCCAGCTCCCTCGCTATATCCGCGGATATTCCCGCGCTCACGCCCACTATCGTCTCCACCGACCCGAGCAGGCGCCTGTCCCTGAAATGATTCGCCAGGCATCTCGCCGCTCCCGCCCAGGATCGCGGCGAGAAAAATCCCTCCTTCAGCTTGGTTCTCAATTCGCGCATCGAGGTGCCGTGGGCGATGAAGACGACGGGGATGTCATACCTGCCCCTTGCCTTTTCCATGATGTATCCGAGGGCGCCGGCACTTTCGCTGAGGACGACGTCGAATCTTTTTTCACGGTGAAGCGAATCGAACCTTCGCGCGCTTTTCTTCCAGTAACCGAACTCGTAACGCCCGGATATCGTGCCCCGAAGAAAATGGATCGTCACCCCTCCCTCGCAAAGCGAATCCGGGCATCCGGCCCGCCGGGTCGTCAGTACCGTCACGTCGTGGCCTCTCGAAGCGAGACCCTCCGTGACTGCCTTGAAATGTATCTCCATGCCCCCCAGGTTATGCGCCGGGAGGGACCGGCCGAAAGCGCATATCCTCATTTTCCACCCTCGCATACTTCGCACCCGCTCGACGCCTTTGTCGCGTCCGCGGCGGCGAGCGACAGACCCACGGTGATCCACAGAAGCATCGCCACTTCGGCGTCGCCGAAATTCCATTCGAAGAGGCCGCTGACTTGAAATCCCGCGAATGCCCCGAGAGCGCCAAGAGAAACCGCCCTGGCGAGCCAGTCGTCACGGGCCGCGGAATGAAAAATCTTCAACTCCACCGCCAATATCGTCCCGAAAAGGGCGAGGAATACGATGACGCCGGGAATACCCATCGTGGCGCCGAACATTATAATGTTGTTGTGAAGATGCCCGTGGCTCTGCGCCGACTGCGGCGGCCTGTACCTTTCGTAGACGGCTCCGAGATCGATGTCGCCCACTCCCGTAAACGGGTGATCCCGGATGATATCGATCCCCGCCTTCCACATGTACGTGCGTTCGAGGTTGTTCGGATGCGAAGGGTCGAAGGCGCTCCTGGCGCGTTCGGTGACCGCCCCCGGGGCGACGGCCAGAAAAATCACCACGACGGCTGCGACGGCGAGGATCATCTTCCTGTTCTGCAGAAGGCACATCAGCAGCAACCCCGCGAGCAGTCCCAGCCACGAACTGCGCGTGAATGTCATGACGAGGGGCGCCATCATTAGGACCCCGGCGGCGAACGATGCGATCCTGAACCTTCGGGGGGCCGGCACGATCGCAAAGGCAAGGGTGACCAGACTTATCATCATGATAATCCCCCCGGATGTCATGTAGTGATTGAAGAGTCTCAGGCGCCCGGTCCCCGATAAATATTTCCATATGCCTACAAGCGCCATGATCGACATGGCCGACACGACGACAAGCATGATTCTGCCGAGAAACCGCCTGTCCCTCCCGGCCGCCCGGACAAGATAAAATATCGGTATCAGGGCGAGTCGTTTCAGGAATGGCATCCATACTCCCTTCTCCGCGGAAAAAAGAACCGACACAACGCCGACCGCGATGTACGCGAGAATGATGTAATCGTAAGGGGATCGCGAAGGAACGGGGGCTTCCTTCCTCAGCATCATCAGGGCCCATGCGAACAGGGCCAGCGTCAGGGCCGTCTGGGCGACGGCGATCGAAAAAACCGCGCCGGCGGCAAAGGTTAACACGGCCAGATCTCTTGTTTTCCGGAGTGACATCGGACCTGAGGATGCGCCCATATTACCCGCTATCGAAAGACAGGGAAAGGATCTACCTGCCGCTTACAACCATATCCTCGACAAGACCGCAGAGGATATGTCCCGCCGCCATGTGGATCTCCTGGATCCTGGCGAAATCGTCATGAGGCACCCTGAATGAGATACTGACCGCCCGGGATAGCCGGCCGCCGTCGCCGCCCGTGAAGGCCAGCGATATCATACCGAGCGAATCGGCCATTTCCACCGCTCTCAGGGCGTTGGGCGAATTCCCGCTCGTCGAAAGGACCAGCAGCACGTCCCCCCCGCCCCCCATGCTTTCAAGCTGTTTCGAAAAAACCTCGTCGTACGAAAAGTCGTTTGCAAGGGCGGTAAGGACCGAGGAATTGACCGTAAGCGCGAACGCCTTGTACCCCCTGACCTTCTTTCTCCTGAAACGGCCGACCAGTTCGCCGGCGATGTGCTGCGCGTCGGCGGCGCTCCCGCCGTTTCCACAGGTAAATATCACCTTCCCGCCCGCGATGGCCCCGGAAATGACCTGCGCCATCCCGACCAACCTGTCGATCTCGCCTGCAGGCAGGTTCTCTATGATCTTTTTCAGGACGTCCAGTTCCATGACGACCTGTTCCCTGTACCGATCGGGTTCGTTCATCTCGTTTCTCATTCCGTAAGTACCAATATCGATATCACAACGGTTCCCATGGTTACCAGATTGCTGAAAAAATTTCCGAACAGCGTGCTTTTCGACTTCTTCACTATGATCACGTCCCCCCTGTTCGGGCGGATCTGCCCGTCGGCTTTCCTGAAAAACCCGTCGGGGGAATATATCACCACACGGTCCATGCTGCCTTCATTCGTAGGGCCTCCGGCAAGACCGATGTACTGGGCGACGGTCCAGTCACCCTCGTACGGGAATTTGCCGGGAAGCTGCACTTCGCCTCCGACGGCGATCATCCTGCTTATCTCCGGGATATGAAGCATGTCCCCATTCCTGAGTTCCATCTGCCTTATCGGGCTGGGAGGAAGATAATCCTTGAGGTCGAGCCTGATCACCTCTCCGCTCTTCCGTTCTATCGACGCGCCGCTGAAATCGACGTCCGGTTTGAAACTGCCGATCCTCGCCAGAAGCTCGGTGAGCCCTTCCCCTTCCGTAATGAAGTAATGCCCCGTGTTTACCGTGGCGCCGAACACATAGACGCGGCTCGTCCTGGTCATGCAGTCCATCACGTTGATCTCGTCGCGGTCCTTGAGCGGGACCTCGCCGAGCACCGACCGGTTCAACTGAGTAGTGGAGACCGAGCCGTCATCCTCAACCCTGCTCAGAAGTATCGTGTCGGAGACCGCCTCGCCCGTGAAACCGCCGGCCAGGGCCAGAAGATCCTGCACCGTCTCCTCGGGTAACACTTCGAAGGCCGCCGGCCTGTGGACGCTTCCTCGTATGACGGCGTGCTTCTGCGCGATAGGCACGTGTATCCTGTCACCGTTCGATAAAAACGGGTTGCTTGAAAAATCCCCCTCCAGCACGAACTTCAGGATATCCACCTCTATATCTTTTCCACCCCGGTAGAGAATGACCCGCCTGTTCGAACCCTTCGATTTGATGCTGCCCGCCAGTTCGATCGCATCGGAGATCCTCTGGACCGAGGAAACCTGCACCGCGCCGGGTTTTTCCACCTCCCCGGTAACGAACACGCGAAAGACCCTCGGCTGCTGAAGATAACAATAGACCCTGATATTCCTGAAAAACCTTCCCATCTCTTTCTCGAGTTCCTCCCGGAACCGGGTCAGTGTCAGGCCGTCCGCGTGAATGGCTCCCACACCCGGCACGAATACATAACCCTCGGGGAGGACTATGAGTGGAAAAGACCTCGATTCGGGCCCGACGAGATTGACGAGTATCTGGTCGTACGGACCGAGTATGTATTCATCGGGGTCGATCACCTTTTCCAGCCGGGGAAGGTTCAGGCGCGGATTCAGATCGGTCCCGGCCTGTTCCTTCGTCTCCTCCGCGGTATCCGCCCATCCCTGCCCGAAGGCAGAGGATCCGCACAGGACCGCGGCGACGAACAGTGCCAGAAAAACGGATATCCTAAGATTGTTCATTTTTTCCCTCATTCCGCTAACAGCCGTCTCACCATATCCGGCAATGCCGTGAAAACCTTCTGCTCGCTGTCCATCTCCCTGGTCCCGAGCTGCGCGAGATGTCTCTTCCCGCCTCCCCCGCCTCCCGCGATCTCACCCAGCTGACGGACCAGTACATCCGCGGCGACCCCCTTTTCCACGAGATCGTCGGTGACGGTTATGACGTACTGCATCTTTCCGCCCGTCGGCATTGAAAAAACGGCGACACCCGAAGCGACCTTCCCCCGAAAGACGTCGGCCTGGTTCCTCAGGCCTCCGGCGTCCTTTACCGTCAACCTCCCCGAGGCCACCCTGGCCCCCTCCACTTCCACCGCCGCCCTGATAATCGCATCGAGCTGCCCGCCCGCTCCTCCGTGTTCGAGTTTTTTCATCTCTTTTTTCAACTCGTCCATTTCGGCCAGGATCGATCTTATCCTGGAGGCCGTTTCCCGGGGGGCGGCGCGGAGCAGCGCGGCGTTCTCCTCTTCGCGTTCCATCATCTCGCGCACGAATCCGAGGGCCGCTCCGCCGGTGAATGCCTCTATCCTTCTTACGCCGGCCGCGACGCTGCTTTCCGAGGTTATCATGAAAAGGCCGATCCTGCCGGTGTGATCGAGGTGAGTGCCTCCGCACAGTTCGACTGAGACATCCCCGGTCCTGACCACCCTCACCTTCGCGCCGTACTTCTCGTCGAACAATGCAATCGCTCCGGCGTTGACCGCCTCCCTGTAGTCCATCAGGTCGGTGCGGACCGGCAGGGAATCCCTGGCCCAGCCGTTCACCTTTTCCTCTATATCCCTTTTCTGTCCCGCCGTCAGGGCCTGGAAATGATTGAAGTCGAACCTCAGCCTTTCCCCGTCCACCATCGATCCGGCCTGCGCGACATGACTTCCCACGACCTGCCTGAGGGCGGCATGCAGAAGATGCGTGGCCGTATGATTGCACGCGGTCGCGAGCCGCCATTTTCCGTCCACATGCAGCGATGCCCTCGTCCCGGGTTGAAGGACATCCTCCGGGCCGCCATGCCCGTCCGGGGATTCCACGAGGTGTATCGTCTCGCCGCCACGCTTGAACACGTCGCGCACGGCGAAACGTTTTCCGGATATTTCAATCCAGCCCCTGTCGGCCGCCTGCCCCCCCGAGGCGGCGTAGAACGGTGTCTTGTCCACGACAAGCTCGAGCGCCGATCCGGCCCCGTCCAGCCAGGCGATGTCCTGCCTTTCCGATTTGAGGACGGCCCGGTAGCTTCTCAACCCGCCCTCGCCCGAAACAAATTCATATCCTGTAAATACCGAACTTTCCCCTTTGCTGAGGGGCACCATCCTTGCGATTTCGGCGCCGCCCGCCGTAAATCCGCTTTTTTCCTGGGCTCTTCGCCTCTGCCGCTCCATCGCTTTCGTGAACCCGTCATCGTCCACCTTCAACCCTTCGTGCGAAGCGAGGGCGACTGTCAGTTCCAGGGGTAACCCGTACGTGTCGTAGAGCAGGAAGGCCATCTCGCCGTCGATGCTGTCCCCGCCGGCATTCTTCACTTCCGAGACGATAGAGGCGAATCTCCCCCTGCCGTCCTCCAGGGTCCTGAAAAAACTCTCCTCCTCTGCTTTTATTATCCTCGCGATGTTGCCGCTCTTTCCCGGAAGTTCGGGATAACCGTCGCTCATGACGCCGGCCACCACGTCAACCAGCCCGCTCAGGAAAGGCTCCCCGATACCGAAGAGATGCAGCCTCGTCAGGGCGCGCCTTAGAATCCTGCGCAGGATGTATCCGCGCCCCTCATTGGAGGGATAGATGCCTTCGGCTATCGTAAAGGTCAGCGCGCGTACGTGATCGGCTATCATGTTGATATCGAGACGTTCCTCGCTGCCGAGCCTTGTTCCTTCCGGCAACCCGCCGATGACCGCCTCCACCACGGGGGCGAAAACATTCGTGTGGAAATTGTCCTCCACACCCTGCATGATCATCGCTATCCTTTCCAGTCCCGCGCCGGTATCGATGCCGGGTTTCTCAAGCGGCCTGTACACGCCGTCCTTGTCCAGAAAGAACTGGGGAAACACGAGGTTCCAGAATTCGAGATACCTGTCGCAGTCGCAGCCGGGAGCGCAATCGGGGCTCCCGCAACCCCTCTGCTCCCCGGCGTCGTAATAGATCTCGGAACACGGGCCGCAGACGCCGGTCTGCCCGACCGGTCCCCAGAAATTATCCTTCCTGCCGAGCCTGACGATCCTTTCCGCGCTTACTCCCGTGTCACCGTTCCATATCCTGAAAGCCTCGTCGTCGTCCTCGAAAATGCTGACGTAGAGCCTTTCTTTTGGAAGCTGAAGATGAGCGATGACGAATTCCCATGCCCAGGCGATCGCCTCTTTCTTGAAGTAGTCGCCGAAACTGAAATTTCCCAGCATCTCGAAGAAGGTATGGTGGCGCAGAGTTCTGCCCACGCTCTCCAGATCCCCGGCCCTGAGGCATTTCTGGACGCTCACCGCGCGCGTGTAGGGAAGATTGCCGGGTTCCAGGTAGAAATCCTTGAACTGCACCATCCCTGCGGAAGTAAAAAGGAGGGTCGGGTCGCCCCTTGGGACCAGAGGCGCGCTCGGGACTTCGGTGTGCCCCTTTTTCATAAAGAAATCGACATAGGCCCTGCGAATCTCGTGCGCTGTTCTAATACTGCTGTTCATCACTCTCTCCGGAAATATCTCCTCTTAATACCCGGGCGCAGATATCGTTCACCAGACCTGCCGAAAAACCCCTGCGGGCCAGAAACCCGTGGACCCTTCTGGCAGCTTTTTCCCGGTCACAACCCTTCATCAGCGCGAGTTTTTTACGCGCAAGACCACGCGCGATCAGATCCTCCTCCGCGCCGGAATAATTCTCCTTCATGCAGGCTTCAATCAGTTCTCCGGGCACTCCCGCTTCCCTGAGCCCGCGTCTTATCAGATCGGGACCGGCGGGATGAAACCGTTTACGGGAGAGAATCATCTCCTCCGCGTACCGCCGGTCGTTGAGATGCCCGCGCGCGCGAAGCGATCCGACGATTTTGTCGACTGTTTCCGAATCGTCTATTCCCTCGTCCGAGAGGGCTTTTCGGATCTGTGATTCCGTCCGGTCCTTCCTGGAAAGAAGGGCGTACGCGAGAATCAGGCCCGCCGTCCATGCATGTGGACCTTCGAGGTCGTCGAGATCAGGCCCTTCGAGTATGGCGCCTTTCTCGAGATACCTGCAGGTCGCAGGATCGTCCGCGACAAGATGGCTGCGGCCGTCGGACGTCGTTATCCTGAAGAGCTTTCCGGCTTTCCTGCTGACCCCGACGACCTCCACCGGCCGTCTATTCCCCACCCGCACCCGCCGGCTCCGTCAGGGCCATGACCGGCCCGATCCCGTAATGAGCTCTGATACTCGCTTCTAATTGGTTTTGTATGTCGCGGTTTTCCTTCAGGAATATCCTCGTATTGTCCTTGCCCTGTCCAAGTCTCGTCTCGCCGAATGAATACCAGCTTCCCATCTTCGAGATTATCGACGAAGCTACACCCAGTTCTATGAGGTCGCCTTCGTAACTGATCCCTTCGGAGTAGAGGATCTCGAATTCAGCCTGCCTGAAGGGCGCCGCGACCTTGTTCTTGACCACCTTCACCCTGGTCAGGTTGCCGACGATCTCCTCCCCGTTCTTGACCTGTCCGATACGCCTGATATCCATTCGGATGGTAGCGTAGAACTTCAGCGCGTTC
Organism: Candidatus Krumholzibacteriota bacterium; assembly: GCA_041309605.1. GTDB lineage: Bacteria > Krumholzibacteriota > Krumholzibacteriia > Krumholzibacteriales > Krumholzibacteriaceae > JALOPX01. The sequence goes on along the minus strand of JBFYZH010000050.1, from coordinate 11,134 downwards.
CCGCCCGAGGTCGTCTCGGGGTTCCCGAACAGAACGCCGATCTTCATCCTGATCTGGTTGGTGAAGATCATGCACGTCCTCGATTTCGACACGGCGCCCGCGATCTTTCTCAGGGCCTGGGACATCAGTCTCGCCTGGAGGCCGACGTGGGAATCTCCCATCTGTCCCTCTATTTCGGCCGCGGGGACGAGCGCGGCGACCGAATCTATGACGACCACGTCGATCGCGTCGCTTCGGATGAGGACCTCTGCTATCTCCAGGGCCTGCTCTCCCGTGTCCGGCTGCGATATCAGCACGTTGTCCACATCCACGCCGATCTTTCTCGCGTACCCTATGTCGAGCGCGTGCTCGGCGTCGATGAAGGCGGCCACTCCGCCCAGTTTCTGCACATTCGCTATTATCGAACATGTAAGCGTCGTCTTGCCCGACCCTTCCGGGCCGTAGATTTCTATGATCCTCCCGCGCGGCACTCCCCCTATCCCCAGGGCGATATCGAGCGCGAGACTTCCAGTCGGTATGGCCTCGATCTCGGCCAGAGCCCCCTCCTCGCCGAGTCTCATTATCGATCCCTTGCCGAACTGCTTTTCGATCTGGTCGACTGCCAGCTCGATGGCTTTTGCCTTGTCATCGGTTTTCTCCGCGGATCTTTCCTGTTTCGCTTTGGGCTTTTTCAACTTCGGCCTCCACTTCATCCCCCGGTTCAACGATACGGTTGATTTATACTCCCCATTCACCGCAACCGGATATGTCTTTATATCATCACGGGAAAGATATTTCAATGAAATTCAACCGGCGGCGGGAAGACCCTCCGGACCCGGGCCGCCGGCCGGCGCGCGCCGAAACTCAGATTCCGAGGTTGAACCGCGCTATCTGCTCATAGACGGCGCCCGAGCGATCGAGGATGCTCTTTACGAGCTGGAAATGATCGACCTGCGAGACCGTGTCGCCTGTCAGGGGCGGTACGAGGCGCAACCTGTCGCGATCCTCCGGACCGGGCGGCGTCTTGACCCTGGCAAGTGTCAGGTGGGCCATGAAAGGTCTTTTTTCCACCGGGAACCCGAGCGGTTCGACCGCGCGCGCGATCAGGCCGGAAAGGCGGGACAACTCCGCTGCGCCTTCCACTATATCGTAATAAAGGACCCTAGGGCGCCGCAGGTCGGGCAGCCCCCCGAATCCGCCGAACCTGATCCCGAAAGGCCGCAGGCCGCGCGATACCTCGGCAGCGGCTCCGCACAGCAGATCGACCATCGAAGGGTCGGCTTCGCCGAGAAATTTCACCGTCAGGTGGTAGTTGTTCCAGGGTATCCATCTCCAGGGCGGATTTTCGAATCCCGAATCCCGGACGGCCCTCGATATGGTCTTTCTCACATCGTCCGAGATTGGCACGGCAAAAAAGAGTCTCATGGAACAACCTTTTCCGTCCCGTGGTCCCCGTTGCGGCGGCGCGGGCCCCATTTCACACGTTGAAACGATAGGAGATTATATCGCCGTCCCGGATGACGTAATCCTTGCCTTCCAGCCTCACCCTGCCTGCCGCCTTGAGCGCCTTTTCCGAGCCGCATTCCCTCAGTTCTTCGTACGCCATCGTCTCGGCCCTTATGAACCCGCGCATGATGTCGCTGTGGATCTTCCCCGCGGCCTCCAGTGCCTGTGTGCCCCTCCTGACCGGCCACGCCCGCACCTCGTCTTCCCCGACGGTAAGGAAGCTGATGAACCCCATGGCTTCGTAACAGTGGCTGGCGAATTTCCCGGCCGCGCTCTGCGCGATGCCGAGTTCTTCCATGAATTCCTTCCTGCTGCCGCCGTCTAGGAGGGATAGCTCCTTCTCGAATGAGGCGCAGACGGTCATCACCGGTATCCCTGAACCGGCCGCCGCGCGAAGTTCGTAGTCGCGGCCCAGCATATCTTCTCCGATGTTGACGACCGCCATCATCGGTTTGAGGGTCAAATATCCCAGCGATCTGACAATCTCCAGTTCCCTCTCCGAAAGACCCGCTTCGGACGCGGGCATTTCCTTTTCGAGGATCCCGCGCAATTTCATCTGAACCTGCAATTCGTCCTTTTTCTGCTGCTGGAACTTCGTCGCCTTGCCGACCTCCTTCTCCAGCTTTTCTATCCGTCCCTCCACGAGTTCCAGGTCCGCCAGCATCAGCTCGGAGCTCAGAAGGGCGAAGTCCTTCTCCGGGTCCGGGCCCCCTTCGACGGCCGTGCCGCCTCCATCTCCGAACGCGCGGACGACCATCACCAGCATATCGGCGTTTCGGGCCTTTCCCAGTATCTTTCTCGCCATCGATCTGCCCGCCTCGTCATGCGTATCGATACCCGGAAGATCAATGCAATTGATCGTGGCGTTGGTCACCTTCCTCGGCCTGTAATAGGATACCAGCCAGTCGAACCGGTCGTCCGGAACCGGTACGACCGCCTCGTCCACCCCGCCCGCCCTTCCCGGTTGCGGCTCCTTGCCGCTTACCGCCGAAAACAACGTGCTCGTGCCTGCTCTTGCAAGACCTGTCAGCGCGGCTATCATTCCTTTTAATCTCCCGTCTCCGTCATCCCGTATTTTCCGCTGCACTGAACGGCTCGAGCCTTTCCGTTTCGCCCGAAAGAAAAAGTCTCAGCATGTCCAGCGCCGTATAAACCGTTCTCACCCTTATCATCCCCCGGTCTCCCGACAATTGCATCCTCCTGCAGTACGAGGCCCCGCCGGTGACCAGCCCTATAAAGCAGAGGCCGACGGCCTTTCCGGCGGCGCCTCCTCCCGGCCCCGCGATACCCGTCGTCGAGAGCGCGATGTCGGTGCCCGATCTCTCCCTGGCTCCCGCGGCCATCGCAATGCAGACCCCGCCGCTCACCGCCCCCCCGCGCTCCATCAGAACGGGGTCTACGCCGAGCCTTTCGCGCTTTGAGCGGTCGCTGTAGGTGACGAATCCTTCCATGAACGACACGCTGGCTCCGGGCACCGAGATCAGCGTGGAGGCGAGCAGCCCGCCGGTCAGCGATTCGGCCACGGACAGGGTCACGCCCCTGTCAGCCAGCAGTCTGAGTACCTCCTCCTCCATGCTCGCGGCGCAGGATGTATATATAAAACTCCCGAATCTTCCGCGCAACACCTTCATTTCCGCCTCCGACACCGATCCGGATCTCAGGTATAGATTTACGCCGGCCGGACCGGCGATGATCGACACCCCCTTCATCCTTCCCTCGCCGATGACATCGCGCAACATCCTCTCAGCTTCCGTCTCGGGCAAACCAAAAAGGCGAAAAACTGTCCGCTTGCCGCCCTGAAATCTCCGAAGCGACGGAAGGACGCTGCTTGTAAAGATCTCCCTCATCTCGGCCGGCACGCCGGGCAGAAGCCACAGCCCGCCTCCCGCTTTTTCGATGTATAGTCCGGGAGCGGCGCCGACCCCGTTGGGCAGCACGCGGGCGCCGCAGGGCACCCTGGCGAGATCCCTGTATCCCCCGGGCATCTCCCTCCCGAGCCCCCTGAAAAGGCCTTCTATGGATTCGACTATACCTTCAAGGCAATCGGTTTTTCCTCCGAGCGCGGCGATCGCCGCCTGGCGGGTAAGATCATCGACGGTGGGCCCCAGACCGCCGGTCACAATGACCCCATCGCTTCTTTCCAGGGCCGCCGAAAGCTCGGAAGAGATCGTTTCAAGATCGTCGGGAAGCACGGTGATACGCACCGGCTCCATCCCGATCTCCATGAGGGATTGCGAAAGGAACCGGGCGTTGTCCTCCCTGGTCTCGTGCCTGAGGACTTCGTCTCCAACGGTTATGATCTCCAGTCTCATCGGCGGCGTTCCCTTTCCCCGCGGCACGGCATGTCCGTGGCTCCGGCCGGAATCCGCGTTACGATCGCCCGGATCAACCTAGGTCGAAAAACCTGCTCAACAGGTAAAGCGCGGCCATCGAATAAAGACCGGCGAGAAAATCGTCGATCACCACTCCGAATCCGCCCCTGAGATCCTGCGATTTCCCGACCGGAAAGGGTTTGACGATATCGAAGAACCTGAACAGCAGGAAGCCCGCCAGTCCGGCCCGCCAGGCGGGCTCGAACATGAAGAGGGTTACCTGCATCCCGACCACCTCGTCAATGACTATCCTCGAAGCGTCCCTGCCGTAATAACCTTCCATCAGGAACGATAGCCATATCGCCAGCGGAATGACGGCCGCCAGGGCAGCGGGATGGTTGAGATAGCGCCCTCCGGGAAGAAAAAGCCACGCGAGCAGCCACACGAAACTCGCGAAGGTCGCCGGGGCCACCGGAAAGAATCCCGTATAGAAGAACGAACCCAGAAGTGTCGCCGCGAATCTCTTCATACACCCTCCTTCCCGTAAACAGGGCGGAGCATAAACGGAAAGATACCGGCGGACAAGAATAATCTCCCTGCGCCCTGGGGGCCGGTGATAGCGGCAGCGGGATACGGGGATCTAGGAAAGGTTGCGAAGGACCCCCTTCGCGACGGACTTCAGCGTGTCGAAGACGCCTGTTCCGTTGACGGCGACCGCCTCGAAAGCGGGGTAATGCTTCGGATTGAGTTCCTCCTCGAGAGCGGGCATTTCGAGCGCGTCGGGAAGGTCCCTCTTGTTGTACTGGATGGCATAAGGCAGCTCTTCGAGCTTCATCTCGTATTCGGCCAGGTTTTCGTGCAGGTTGTAAAGGCTTTCGATGTTGGCGTCGTACCTGCTGTTCTGGGAATCCGCCACGAAGACCACTCCATCGACTCCCCTGAGGATCAGCTTGCGGCTCGCGTCGTAGTAGACCTGGCCCGGAACGGTATAAAGATGGAAGCGGGTCTTGAATCCCTTGACGGTCCCGAGTTCCAGAGGAAGGAAATCGAAGAACAGGGTCCTGTCCATCTCCGTGGCAAGCGTGATCAGTTTGCCCTTGGTGTCGGGGGAAACCTTGTCATAGATGTACTGGATGTTGGTCGTCTTTCCGCACAGTCCCGGCCCATAGTAGACTATCTTTACGTTGATTTCCCGTGACGAATAATTTATAAGCGACAACTTTCATCCCCCTAGTCCGAAAACAGGCTGTCTATCTCCAGTTCGGCTTCAGCGGTGAATTCCTCGTCGAACTCCGAGTATTCCTCGTTTTCGTACTCAAGTTTGTTGTAAAGCCTCTTGATGACTGCTCCGAGACTGTCCACGGCCTTCTTCGTTCTCAGGCGTACAAGACCGAGAGTCGTCTTCTTGTCGAAAAGAACAACCAGTATGATATCGTTGGCCACCCTGGCCAGATACATGCTCTCGTTGCTCCCCTGGTGGTAAAGTGTGGAAAAATCCTTTTCCCCTATAAGCTTGGCGAGCTGGGCGTTCGCCTCGAAATCCGCCGCGCAGAGCGATGCGAAACTGTGCATGTCGAAGCGAGGTTCCTCTCCGACGCTCGCGATCATCTGTCCCGTCTTGTCGAGCAGTATCACGCTGGTGGAGTTCGAGTTTCTCAGCAGTTCCTGGAGGGTGGTACTGATAGCCCAGTAATCCTCTTCGAATACCTTCCAGTTGGTTCTGACCATCTTTAATCTCTCTTTCCCTTGCCCTGAGGACTCAAATCCGGTTCTATATCGGTTCTCTTCCCTCCAGGGCCCTGGATATCGTGCCCCTGTCGACAAACTCGAGAGAACTTCCGAGAGGTATCCCTCTCGCCGGCCTTGTCAACTTTATGTTGCTATCCCTGAGCATCCTCGAAATGTACAGCGACGTCGTGTCGCCTTCAACACTGGGGTTCGTCGCTATTATTATTTCCGTTATACCTTCCTTGACGACCCTCTCCCTGAGACTGCCGATATTCAGATCTTCCGGTCCGATTCCATCAAGTGGCGAAAGAACTCCGTGCAGAACATGGTAGCGGCCCCTGTATTGTCCCGATCCTTCAAGAATGTAAATGTCGGCCGGCCGCTCAACGACGCATAGCACGCCTTCCGTTCTCGATTTGTCGGCGCAGATGACACACGTCTCGCCTTCTGCAAGGTTTCCGCACCTGTTGCAAAATCCGATCTTCTCTTTGACCTGCCGGAGTGTTTCGGCAAAATCCCTGACCTCCCCGTCCTCCATGTCGAGGACCGCAAATGCAAGTCTGCGAGCCGTTTTCTCACCCACTCCGGGCAGTTTCTTAAAGTGTTCGACCAGCGCCTGGAGCAGCGGGAGCCCATATTTCATCACTCTCTCCTTGTCATAAGCAAGAATCTTGCCTTAAATCAGCATATTACAGGATAATACAGGAAACAAGGACCCGGTATGCGGCGCGGCCGGGTATCAGAACAGACCCGGCATAGGCATTCCACCGGTAAGGGAGCTCATCTCGGCCCTGATCACCTCGTCCATCTGCGACTTGGCTTCGTTAACCGCTGCGATAACAAGATCTTCCAGCATTTCCACATCCGCGGGATCGACCACTTCCGGGTCTATCCTCATCGATATTACCTGATGCCGGCCGTTCATCGTCACCTTCACCATCCCGCCTCCGGCCGAAGACTCGATCGTTTTTTCCGCAAGGCGTTCCTGCATTTCAGCCATCTTTGCCTGCATCTGCTGGGCCTGCTTGAGCAGTTTGCCGATATCCTTCATTAACCGGTCCTCCTGTCATTCCCTGAAAAGTTCGCCGTCGAATTCCTCCATCAGGCGCTTGACCATAGGGGCGTCCATGGCAATTTCATCGATACCCGCTCCGGAGGCCGGCGTACCTTTTGAGCTTTTCGGTTTTTTTCCGGCCGGTTCTCCGCCGGGAGTATCGATTCTTGCCGCTTCCCCCGTTTCGACGATAAATTTTCTGCCATAGAACCTCTCTAGATGGGTTTCGATGTACCGGCGGTTTTTTTCCTCGCGTATCATTTCACAGGCGAAACGGTTCTGCGGGCTGAATCCCAGCATCAGGCGATCCTCCCTGACACCGGTAACCTCGGCCGACATCAGCCAGATCCCCAGGGTCAGTTTCGATTCCCTCACCTGCGCAAGAAATCTCTCCCACTGCTGCTTTCCGCCAAGCTGCGAAAGTGCCGCATCGTCCTGGACGACTCCCTTTCCAGCGTGATCGCCGATTTGCGCCGGGGGCGCCGCAGAGCCTTCACCGTCATCGCCGGACGGGGGTGCGCCCTCCCCGGGCGGGGTCCCGGCCTTTTTCGCCCGGACGGCGCGATCCGTCGACGCGCTTGTGAAACCGGCTTCCGCGCTTTTCCCGGATGCCGCCGCGGCGCATGCTTTTCCGCCATCGCGCGCGCGCTGCGAGGCGACGGCCGCGTTCCCGGACGATCCTGCTCCGTGCTTCCCTCCACCCGCGACTCCGTCAGCCCCTCCGTCGATCCTTCTTATCAGTTCCGACAATTCTACGGCGGACTCCCACGAAGCGGCGTCGGTCACGGCCGCCTCCAGATGATACCTCGGCTGGCCGGACCCTTTAAGCTCCCTGTAGGAACGGGCCCCGTTCCTGAACAGCATCAGAAGGTCCTCGGTCTTGAATACGGAGGCGATTCTCCTGAACCTGTCCGCTTCGGCCGGCGTCAGGTCGAGCTGCAACAACTGATCGCCCGTCTCGACGCTCAGGATCATCAGGTTTCTGATCCCCTCGATATAGGCAAGGAAGAATTCCTCGATATCCATACCGGATGATACGACCTTTTCGACGATTGAAAGGGCCGCTTTCCTGTCGCGAGCCGAAACCGCCTCGAGCAGGGCCGCTATCGTCTGCGAATCGACAAGTCCCAGGACCCTTCTCACCGTCTCCAGGTCGATCCTGTCCTCTATCGCCGAAATGCACTGGTCCAGAAGGCTCTCCGCGTCCCTCATGCTGCCGTCCGCCCTGCGGGCGATCATGAGGAGCGCCTCCGGATCGAATCCTGTCTTTTCGTCCGAGCATATTTTTTCGAGCTGTCCCGCAAGTTCGGAGAGTTCCAGCCGTTTGAAATTGAACCTCTGGCATCTCGAGAGGATCGTGGACGGAACCTTGTGGGGCTCGGTCGTGGCGAAGATCAGGTACACATGTGCGGGAGGCTCCTCGAGCGTCTTGAGAAGGGCGTTGAACGCCTGCGGCGTAAGCATGTGGACTTCATCGATTATGTATATTTTCGAACCGCTCTGGGAGGAGACGTAGCCTATCTTTTCCCTGAGATCCCGGATCTCGTCTATGCCGCGATTCGAAGCGCCGTCGATCTCGATCATGTCGAGGTGATTGCCTTCGTTGACCGCCCGGCAGGACGAACAGAGGTCGCATGGTTCTCCGTCCTTCCTGTTCTCGCAGTTGATCACCTTCGCAAGAAGCCTCGCGGTGGATGTCTTCCCGCAACCTCTCGGTCCCGAGAAGAGGTAGGCATGCGCCAGGCGTCCCTTTTCGACGGCCTTTTTCAGCGTGAGCGTCACATGATCCTGCCCGATGACATCGGAAAATGTCCTGGGCCGCCATTTTCTTGCCAGTACGAGGTAAGTCATCGCAACTACGTCCGCTTTTCAGAAAGAGATCGAGACCGTGCACCCGGCCTCGAGAGGCGCCCCCGGCTCCTGCGACAGGGTTAACTCCTGTCAGGATAGGCCGCGGCACACAAGAATGACTGCGTACCGCTGCTACCTTCCGGTCCTGACGGGGTTTGCAGGTTCTCGTTGCGCGGGTCCTGGCAATCAACGTCACTTCCTGCCGCCGATCGCTCGGAAACCACGCTCCCTCAACCGGGAATTCAGCCCCGCTGTAGCGGATTGCGGGTGCAGGGCACCGCTAATTCCCCGCCTAGCACGATCTCAAGAAATAAACTGGTGGAGATGATCGGATTCGAACCGACGACCCCCTCGTTGCGAACGAGGTGCTCTCCCAGCTGAGCTACATCCCCACCCTTTATCTCCCCCACCGGCAGTCCCGCGGCAGATTTCAATCTCCCGCAGAACCAGTCCACGGCATCTATTCCCGTGCCCGGCGACTTATGGAAGCGCCGGTATCTTTTAATCTGGCGGAGAGAGAGGGATTCGAACCCTCGGAGCGGAAACCCGCTCAACGGTTTTCGAGACCGTCCCATTCAACCAGCTCTGGCATCTCTCCGCTGGCCCATCGTTCCGTCTTCAATGCGGCCCTTTTATCATGGCGGAGAGAGAGGGATTCGAACCCTCGGTGGAGTCACCCCCACACACGATTTCCAATCGTGCCGATTCAGCCAGCTCTCGCATCTCTCCGGTCTTTTTCTTCAACCCTTAATCTAGCGAAAAATTTCTGAAGAAGCAAAACAGATTCTTCCTCCAGAACCCCGCCCGTCACTTCCATCGTATGCCCGTAAAGGTTTCTTTCACGAAGATCCCCGGCCGACCCGCACGCGCCGCTTCTGGGCTGCTTTGCGCCGAAAACGACCTTTTGCACCCTTGCGAGATAAAACGCCCCCATGCACATGTAACACGGTTCAACGGTGACAAATACCGTGGCACCGTCGAGCCTCCAGTCGCCGATGGCGCCGGACGCCATATCGAGGGCGATCATCTCGGCATGGGCCGTGCAGAGGGACCTGCCTTCCACCTCGTTATGCCCCCTGCCTATCACTTCCCCATCCATGACTATCACGCAACCGACGGGGACTTCACCCTCTTCAAGGGCCTTCCTGGCCTCTTCGAGGGCCCGCAGCATCATCTTCCCCTCCATCAGGTCCCGGTTATGACCTTTGCCGGAATCGCCCCCACAAGAGCTCCCAGGACGAGCACCGCGACATCCTCGAACGGAGGTGCGGCATATACATCCTTGCCCGAAATCGTCTGCCCAGCGATCCTTCTATCGATACCGCCGGTGGAGGACTGGACCCTTTCCCCCTCGGTCCGGACCGATTCCCTGTAGTTCTCGTCTGTCGCTTCCCACATCACCCTGCCGGTACCCGGATCCACCATGCTCAGGGTAATCCCCACCTGCGTGGCGGATGCGGTCGCTTCCTCCCTGTAATCGGCCTCGTCCTTGTTCCACAGGTACACCTGCGGAACCAGAATCATATCAACATTGAGGGAGGAAAGGGCGTTCAGCAGGTCCGCGGACAGGACATGCTGCCGGCTCCACACGTCGTTGAACTCCTTTATCCTCATCCCCAGGCCGGCCTTGTTTACTGCAAGATGGAACTGTTCGGGGGAAAGATAGGAATACTCGCCGTGCTCTGATAACAGTTGCCACAGTAACCTGTTGACGATTATCTCCGATTCCCTTTTCGGATCCTCGCCATGCGTTATGACGCTGACCGCGGGGAGGACAAGGATCGTCCCCACCTTGCCGGCGTCGAAATCGGCCTCGATTTTTATCGCCGAAGGATGCCCTGGCTTGCACCCTGCCGCCACGATCATCGAAAGGACCGCGGCAAGACTTATCAGTCTTCCCATGACCTTCTCCCTTGCAATCTGAATGACCGTTCAAGTCCATTCAATCGTAGCCTAACATAACAGCGTATGCTCATTATTGTCAACTTCATATCTGCCGTCGTACCGGTGCCCCCGCGGGAAAGGCCGAATGTGCCGGCATATCGTTCGAGGAATACGGATCGTGCCGGCGCCCCCGCGGGCGGGACCAGCCTGCCTTCGGCTTCCGCCCGTACAAAAATCGCGCGGTTCCCCCGGGGAAACGTTTACAAAGAGAAGACGGCGCCTTCGAAGGCGCCGTCCTGCAGCGATGCCGCCGTATCCTTTGAATGCCGGCCCCGGTGCCGGCCTTGCCTGTCTACCAGAAATTGCGCGCGATGTCGGTCGCCGGATCGATCTCGTTCCACGCGATCTTCTCCACCTGGCCGGTCGTCGGGAAGGCCGGGGGCGGATTATCCATCAGGCGGCTGTCGTAATTGTAGTCCTTTCTATATCCGCTGACGATGGTGGTGCCGCTGAAAGTGCCGACGGCTCCCCTCATCTTCTGTATAATCCCGCCGTAAACGACGAGGTCGCCGCGCGGACTTCCCGAGGAGTAGTTCTGGGCGCTCCACGAGGTGTTAAGGGCCATGATCGCCGCCATCACCGTCTCGTCGGCCGAATCGCGGTTGGCCGTGTTATCGGCCATCGTAACGTTCCCCTCGGCGACAAGACCGCAGAGATCTGTCGAATTGGGATCGACCCTCGGATCGGTGTTATAGACCAGGTTGTCGGTGACGAAGATGTCGCCGCTGCAACCGACGGTCACCTGTCCCTTGATCGTTCC
>JBFYZH010000049.1:0-12849 GCA_041309605.1 Candidatus Krumholzibacteriota bacterium | reverse complement strand
GTTCGGCGAAGGATTCCCGCGGAATGGCGTTCCTCTTGTTGCCTCCCTTGAACTCCACGAGATGACAAGGCTGCGTCATCGTCGCTTTGCCGAGAAGCCTGGCGAGTATCCTGATCGCGTTTCCCCTCTGTTCGATTATATCGATTCCCGAATGGCCGCCCCTGAGCCCGGTAACCTTCAGCGTGAAGGCTTTCGTTCCCGCCGGCGCGTCGGTTTTCTTTACCGGAAGTTTTATCGTGGTGTCCCCGCCGCCCGCGCATCCTATGTACACGGCGCCGAGTTCCTCGCTGTCGAGGTTCAGCATGGTCGTTCCCTTCACGAACCCGGCTTTGAGCTTGCCCGCGCCTGTAAGGCCGACTTCCTCGTCGACCGTGGCGAGAACCTCGATGGGCCCGTGCACGACATCCGGCGAATCCGCTATGGCCAGGGCGGCCGCGAGACCGATGCCGTTATCCGCCCCGAGGGTCGTACCCTTTGCCATCAACCATTCACCCTTTACCTCCACCTGGATGGGGTCCTTGAAAAAATCGAAATCGACATCGGAATTTTTCTCCCCGACCATGTCCTGATGTCCCTGGAGAACAATCGTCTGCGATTTCTCGTGCCCGGGAGTCGCGGGGATTCTCATGACCACGTTGCCGGCCGCATCCCTCTCCGCCTCCAAGCCCTTGTTCTTGGAGAACGAAAGCAGGTATTCGCCTATCTGTTTCTCGTTACCCGAACAATGTGGAATGCTCAGGATTTTCTCGAAGTGCTTCCACAACGGCTTCGGTTCGAATCCGCTCAATGACATGAGATCCAACCTCCTTAAACAGATCGTTTCCTCGTTCTCCGGCCGCCCTCCGGCCCGGCCCCGGAGCGCCGGACATTTATTTACGCGGTTGTTCCGGCCGATCGGGTCAAACGCCGGAACAGGGATTATACCTCGCCGGATACGAAGGGTCAAGCCTTCCATTTACGGCGCAAGCGCCCTGCCGCGCGGCGGAGACGGGCAGATAGACCTTGCCGGCGAATCGTGCCGGCTTGGATGACAATAATAAAATGCCGCCTGTATTCAACTACAGCTCCTAAGAAGTGGAAAGCGATCCTAAGGGACTCTTACCGGAGCGTTGATAGTCGAACCTGACGAATCAGGCAGAGGTCTTTCCCAGATAAGCGGCTCATCTCCTAGGGGAAGAGATGGGGTTTTGGTAGGATGGAAAAGACCCCTATTAACCAGGCGGCAAAAAAGCCTTATATTTTCATGTCAGTATTTTACTTTGTCCGACCTCCGTACTCATCTGTATATTTATACAATATCAGGCTCGAAGAGTTCAATATTTCTTTCATTAAAGGCTTCACAAGTCCCGGCCATAAACTGGATACATTTACAGGATAACCCAAAAAACGCGTCGGTACAATAGATATATATCCTCAATTTTGGACGGCCGCCACGGATCGGATCAGACGCTGTCGACGAGACCTATACGGACCGCGTAGCGCACGAGACTGGCCGTATCGTGCATATCGAGCTTTTTCATGATATTGGCCCTGTGATTATCGACCGTCTTTCTGCTGATGAAAAGTTCCTCGGCTATCCCCTGGCTCGTAAGCCCCTCGGCTATATGCTGGAGTATTTCCTTTTCCCTGTTGGTCAGCCGGCTGAACTCGTCGCCCCTCTTTCCCTTTTGCTTGAACTTGCCGTAGTTTATGAGCACGTCTTTCGGAAAGTTGGAACTGATGTAGATCTCTCCGTTCATTACGGCGGTTATCGCTTCCACAAGGTCATCGGATGCGGTCTCCTTGACGAGATATCCGTCGACACCCGCATCGAGCGATTCGTAAACATATTTTTCGTTCGTATGGATAGTAAGCATGAGTACCTTTATCCCGGGATGCTCCTTTTTTATCCTTTTCGCGGCTTCGATACCTCTGAGTTTCGGCAGGCTTATATCCATTATGATGACGTCCGGAGCCATCTGCGCGGCCATGGCGATCGCTTCGCGCCCGTTATCGGTTTCACCCGAGATTTCGAATCCCCTGCCCTCTAGAAGGCTTCTGAATCCCTGCCTGACGATATTATGGTCCTCGACGAGCATCAGCCTTACTCTACGATTCATTATCCGCCTCCAGTGGAAGAGTGATTCTGATCCTTGTACCTTTTCCGGGAGAGGACTTTATGACGAACGTTCCTTTTATATTCTGGACTCTTTCGCGCATGCCGGTTATCCCGAGCCCGCCCCCCGCAGCCCCGTCGCCCGACATGAGAAAGCCGCGGCCCTTGTCTTTGATATCCATTATGATATTCGGGAAACCCTTGATGAGCTTCAATTCCACTTTCCCGGCTCCGCTGTGCTTTATCACGTTCGTAAGCGCTTCCTGTGCCACCCTGTACAGCGCGACCGACTGGCGGGAAGCGATCCTTTCATCGAATCCGGCCGTCATGAGGTCGACTTCGATGCCGCTTTGTTTTACGACGGTGTCGATGTACCATTGCAGTGTCGGGATCAGCCCGAGATCCTCCAGCATCGCAGGATGCAGGGCCAACGCGACCTGCCTCGTCTTCTCGGCAAGCTCGTGAAGTTTCTCCTTTATTTTCGAGCACCATTCGATCTTTTCGGAATCCTCAGGACCGAGTGATTTTTCGAACATCGACAGTTCCGATCTCAGCACGATGATCGACTGGCCTATATCGTCGTGAAGATTCCGGGCGATCTGGCTCTTTTCCTCCTCGCTGGACTGGATCAGGGTCCTGGCGAGCATTTTCACCTTTTTCTCGTATTCCTTCCGGGCCTTCAGCAGGTCCAGCCGCTCCAGCCCGAGCCCCAGATGCGTGGCCATCAGGTCCAGGAAATCGGTCTCCTCCCCCGATCTGCCCTTCTTCCCGTCGATTCCCAGACTGAATACCGCTTTTGTCGTTCCCCCGGAACGGATCGGGATGGTCACCGTCCTGACGATACCGAGTTTCCCGGCTATACCCGACCTGACGGGATCGACGACCCGCATTTCTGCCTCCGATGCGACGACCCGTTCGCCGCGAATAACTTTTGCCGCGTATTCGTCATCGGCGGGCAATATTCTTATTGTATCAAGAAATTCCCCGGGTATGCCGTTCGACGCAATGAGTTCAAAAACCTCGCCGTCGCGCGCCGGCACCCAGACCGCCGCCGTATCGATTCCGCTTTCCTCCAGAAGAATTTCGAAAGCCATCCGGATGACCTGGCCGGAGTCGTCCGACGACTGCATGATCCGGTTCAGGCCGTTCAACATCCGCAATTCCCTGTTGCGTTTTTCCAGGGCCAGCTCGGCCAGCTTGCGCTGCGTAATATCCTTCACGGCCCCTACGATTCGGAATCCGCCGTCATCGCTTCTTTCCCCGGGCATGCCGAATGAACAGATCCAGCGGGATTCCCCGTTCTTCCTGAATATCCTGAATTCGCTTTCCATGCTTCTGCCAGACAGATATGCCTCTATATGTTTCATGGCGATCCCCCTGTCATCGGGATGCACCATATCCGGATGTCCCAGTTCGCTCTCTATCTCGTCCTGCCTGTACCCCGTTATCTTTTCGAAAGCCCCCGCCACCCAGTTCCTCTTCATCGTCCCGTCCGGATAGATCGTCCCCGCATACGTATAATCGGACGCGAGTTCGGTCACCGACCTGTATCTTTCCTCCGATGCGCGCAGCGCCTCCTCTGTCCTCTGCCTCTCGAACATCTGGTGTTTGAGTTCGCTGTTCGTTTCCTCCAGTTGCGCCGTACGTTCTTTTACCTGCTCCTCGAGGGTGTCCCTGTACTTCTCCAGTTCTTTCTGGGCCCTGACGCGCTCGGAAATGTCCTCCGTGTGGACGAGGACAAGATCGGGCTCCGCGAACGTATACTTGACCGCGAACCACCAGGTCCTGTCCCCGTAATAGCTCGGGTATTCCATTTCCCGTTCGATGGTGACATGCTCATCGTGGCACCGCAATAATTCCGCGTGAATCCGGGGATTGCCGGTGTATATCTCCCCGGCCGGCCGGCCGACAAATTTCAAGATACGGCCCTCCGTGATCTTCAGGGCCGCTTCGTTGAAATCGGCCAGGATCATGTCGTCTCCAGTCCTCTTCCAGACATATATGGGGACAGGCACGCCCATGAACCTGGCCCTGATCTTTTCCTCGCTGGTTCTTATGATCTCGGAGATATCCCTGATGACGACCACCGTCACCGGCGGATCGATCTCGCATATCCTGAACACGAAGATTTTCACCCACCGGTCGCACCATGGGGCGTAGAACTCCTTTTCATACCTTCCATCCCGGGCCATCGCTTTTTCGCCCTCTGCGAAAAGCTGCCTGTTCCCTTCGTTCATTATGGGATCGAAACCCTGACCGACAAGATCGGCGTCCGGATCCAGCCCGTGGTAGCTCTTCCAGGCCCGGTTACAGAACATGAATTTCTTCCCGCTGTCGAGCACGGCGACGGGGTCCACCGCGTATTCGAAAGCCTTGATTATTCTGTCTTTATTTTCCATGCCGGTCTTTTTTCCGGGATCGTTTTTCATCGTTTGTTCCTGTCCCTGAATCGCCGCGGAGGTTTCCGAGCCGGACCAGGTCACATTTTACAGCAGCGCCGGATGACAACATAGTATAATCTCAACATCCGTGGATGAAAGCGGGTCGGCGCGCATCATGTCGCCGTTCCGCCTCGCCCGGCGGCCGAGCGAATCATCTCCTCCGTTTCAGCGAGCATCGCGGGGGTGACTTCCAGCCTGCCCGTCAAACCCGCCCTCACGAAGAAAAAGATCACGCCTCCCGAAAGATCGATGCCGAGGCCGCTCAGGGCCCACGCATAGAGGCTCCCCTGTTTTCTATAGACCCTTGCCTGTTCGTCGAGGCGGGCCGGCCCGATGTCGTCGGTCTTGTAATCGACGACGGTCCAGGCCCCGTTCTTTTCGAACAACAGGTCTATTCTTCCTTCGACCATGGCGTCCGGATCACTCCCGCCGCATTCCTTCCGCTGCCCGCCCCGGGCGAAGGGGACGGAAAAGGCCATTTCCCTGTGCAGCGAACGGGAGGCGGCCGCCCCGGCGATGAGCGGTGAGGATACGGCGCCCATGACAAGCGAGAGAAGTTCGTCGCGGCGGTTTTCGATCGCGAACATGAGGGCCGCCTCATCCGCGAGTTTTCCCGCGTTATTCGCCGCCTTGAGATCGACAAGTTCCATTACCCGGTGGAATGCCGAACCGAACCTGAGAGTTTCGTCCCTTTCCTTTCCCGCCGTATCGGTCACTCCGGCGTCGGGATGGAAAACCTCGAACGCCGAAGGAAAAATGAGCGCGGGCGCGGCCTTCCCGCGCGATATGACGGAATCTCTTTCACTGCGCCACCTGTTCATCGCGGCAGACGCTTCCCCGCCCGTCATCACGACGCGTCCCGCCTCGCCGCCGCCTTTACCGGAGGGGAACCGTACGGCGTTTTTCGAAACGTTTACGGCAAGAACATCCCCGGGATGTCCCCCGCCGGCGGCGGCCCGGCCTCCAGGCGCCGTTTCCTCCATGAAAGGAAGAATGACGTTGTAATATGTGCCCTCCCCGCCGGCCGCCGGGATCACGAGAAGATCTCCGGCCCGTGTCGCCGCAACGTAAAGAAGTCTGGAGATCTCGGCCGAATCCTTCAGTTTCTCCTGTACCGACCTTGCGGCGAAATCGGACGTTTCCCATCCTCCGCCGAGATCGAACGCGAGTTTCCCGCGGGCAGTCGCCAGAATCCTGTCGTGCCGGCGGATCTTCTGAAGAAGATTGACCAATATCACCACGGGGAACTGCAATCCCTTGGCCTTATGCATGGTCAACATTCTCAGCGCGTTTTCTTCCTCGTCGATCGCGGGGGATTCCCCCTCGGCGGCCGACAGTCTCTCCTGGTCCCTGAACCATCTCGCGAAATACCTGTAAGAATGCAGCCGGCCGGAGAATTCCCTGGCATTCTGGACGGCCTTGCGGATATTCCGGACCCTCTGCCCGCCGTGGGGTCGAAGGATCGAAAGTTCAAGGTACCTTGTCATCCTCAGCAGCCTCGCGAAGGTTCCCGCGGGTCCAAGGCGGTTGCGCGCGAAATGAAGCTCCGAAAACAAATCGAAGGCTCGCGCCAGGTCGGCGTATTTTTCCCCGGCGGGCACGCCCGGATCGATGTAGTTGAAGGATCCTCCTTCCATTTTGAAAAGGAACAGTTCCTCGTCGGTGAATCCGAATAGACCGGAGCGCAGGCTGGCGACCAGCGCCACCGAATCGAACGGATCCTCGATCGCCCATAACGCCGAGGAAAGATCCCTCACCTCCTGCCTGGTATAATAGAGTTTGCCCCCCTCGACAACGTAAGGAATGCCGGCGGAGCGCAGCGAATCCTCGTAGTACTCTATTCCGGTCGTTCCCCTGTATATTATCGCGACGTCTCCGAACCTCACGGGGCGCATGGCCCTTGTCACCGGGTCCATTATCTCCCGTCCGCCCGCGATCAGTTCCCGGACGAACCCGGCCACAGCCGCGCCTTCAGAGCGGCGCATGTCGTCCGCCCTGTCGCCGTCGCTCTCGAAGCGAAGGCTCACCACGGCGGCTCCCCCGCCTTCCCTTCGCGCGTGTATCGGTTCGTAATCGGGCTGGTAGAAGCCGTTGTCCGGGCTCGTTATTATCCTCGAAAAAGCCCTGTTCACCCATTCCGTTATTCCCGGAACGGACCGGAAGTTCTGCGTGATTTTCAGATGGCTCCCCGCGCCGGCAAAACTATTCTTTACCTTTTCGTAGATCTCCACGTCCGCGTTTCTGAACCGGTATATGCTCTGCTTGGGATCTCCCACTATGAAAAGTTTCCCCGGTTCAGGGCCTGACGGCGGGCCGGCGCGTTCATGGCCGGATACTTCGCCTTCGTTTCCTCTGCCGGACAGGAGCAGGACGATCTCGGCCTGCAGGGAATCGGTATCCTGAAATTCGTCCACGAGAATGTGCCTGTACCTGCGCCTGAGAGACGCGAGCACGGCCTGATCGTCCAGCAACCTGCGGGTTCTGATGAGCAGGTCGTCGAAATCGAGAAGGCTTTCCTTTCTTTTTTTCTCCTCGACGGCGGTTGTAAAATGGTCCAGCCACTCCATGAGGGTTTTTTCGAGCCTGTCCGCCCGGGATTTTTTCAGTTCTCCCTGCCTTTCAGCCATCTCCCTGAAAAGAGACTTCTGACGCGCGCATGCTTCGGCCGGATCCCAGTTTTTCCGGTTTCCCCTGGCCTTCGGCAACTCCAGCCCGAGCAGGAATTCTTCAAGATCATCGTCTTCGAGAGCGTTCATCGAAAACAGCGATTCGATCAGACGGACCACGGCGAGCGCCCCCTCGTCGGTCCTGTCCCGGCAGGACGATTCCAGCAGCGACACCAGCTCGGCCGAGGAAATTTCGATGAAGGAACGAAAATCCCGGATATCCTCCCTCCCGGTCGCCGCCGGCGGCGCGGGATCTTCCTCGAACATCCCCCCGATATCCCTTCTTCCACGGAGCGGATATACCTTCATCGCCACATCCCTGAGGCTGTTGAGACCACCGCCCGCGCGGAACCATCCCTCGATGACCCTGTCGTACGGCGCCTCGACGCCCTGCAGGAACTCGTTCCAGCAATCGTCGAGCATGATCGAGTTCTCGATCTCGTCGAGCTGGGTGAAATGCGGGTCCAGACCCGCCTCCACGGGATATTCCCTGAGAATCGACGACGCGAAGGAATGTATCGTTGAAACGGGGGCTCCCTCGATCTCTCCCAGGGCCGTTTCGAGCCTGGAAAGCACTTCGGGCGCGCAGGGGCCGGCGGCGAGTTCGCATAATTTTCTTCTGATCCTGTCCTTCATCTCCAGGGCGGCCTTTTCGGTGAACGTTATGGCCACGATCTGCCGGCACCCGGCCGTTCCCTCCATTACAATCGATACAAAACGATCCACCAGAAGAGTGGTCTTTCCCGTTCCGGCCCCCGCTTCAATGCTGCAGGACGAACCGATATCGCGGGCGGCTCTCGTCCTGGCTTCCCGGTCGACCAGCGGCCTCTCGTCTTCAGGCATCCTCGCTCACCCTCCCTCTCATGGCGAGGTAATCGCCCGCTCTCGGATCGTTCAACGTCTTCTGTTCGAAAAGCAGCCGCCTGGAGGATGGACACGCCCCGCGCATTTCGCAGAATCCGCATCCGGTTTCGTCGGGATACATGAAGAAGAGCCCGTCGCGTATCCCCCCGACGATCACGTCCAGCACCACTCCCAGTTCCCTTCCCAGATCGTTCCACCTTGATCCGTCGAAGGACACGACCATCTTTCCGCCGTCACCCGATACCCTTCTGTACTGCGCCGAACCCTTTTTCACGGGAAGGGCGAGCATGACCGACGCGGCCAGAAGATACACCGGGAGCTGAAGCGCCGTGCCGCCCCCCATGTCGTCATCCTTCCCGCTCAGCCTGCCGGTCTTGTAGTCGATCACCCTGAACCTTCCGTTCTCATTCCTGTCGATCCTGTCGATCCTTCCGTGAAACGACACCCTTCTTGTACCCGTGTCGAACGATACGGCCGAAGCGCCGAACGCCCGGCCGAAAGGCTCTTCATAAAGGATAGGCACCATCCCCACTTCTTCACGCGCCTCCGACGAGAGAAGCCCCTTAACAGCCCGGATTATCCGGCTTTTATCGATCTCCCAGAAGGCGCCAACCCCCACCGTCGAGCGGGAGGAATAGTCTTCCAGGTATTCTGCGATGAACCTTGAGGCGTGATCGTCGACCCGCTCCGTCCGGTCGGCGCCCGCCGGCAGAAGTCCGTTCTCCCCGAGGCTCGCGTAGAGCCGCTGAAGAAGTGAATGCACAAGCGCCCCGCGCTGAAGCGCATCGATGGTTAAAATACGCTCCGGTTCCTCGACCGATTCTATCTTCAGGATATTCTTAAGAAAAAACGCGAAGGGGCACCTGGCCCATCTTTCCAGGGAGGTCGCGGAGTAACTCCCCTTCTCGTCCAGCATGGCCGCCAGTTTTTGCGCCGCCTCCGGCGATTCCAGCACTCCGTCGTACGGAGTGAGCCGGTATTTCGACCAGCGCGACTTCTCGAGTTCGGTGCCCCTCGAGAAAAAGAGTCTGCCCGGCAAATCGCCGGGGATAACGCCGTGCTCAGCCGCCGACATCAGGCAATATTCATCCTCTGAAACGGGAATCCTTTTTTCATGCTTTCCGATCCCTCCCGGCACCCTCGACACAATGCTTTCCCCGCGCTCCCGGTCCCTCCGGGCGGCCGCTTCGAGAAGATTCAGGAATGACGACCGTGTCTTTTCTCTGCCCGAACCCGCCTCCGACCTCGGATAACTGCACACGAGACGGTCCCCGGCGGACATGCAGGACAGCATGAAGACCAGTTCGAGTTCGGCGGTCCTGCCGGATCTTCTCGGAAACCTCACCCTGCCGCACTGCATCTTCTCCACAAGTTCCCTCGCGTCGTCAGGCAGGAACGGATCCCGGCCCGGGGTTCCCGGAATGGAATCCTCCGTCATTCCCGCGATGAAGATTACCCTGAAACGAAGCCCCCTGATCCCTCCAAGCGGAAGGACCAGCACACCCTCGCCTCCGGGCCTTCCCGTGAAACCGCGGGAAAACGCCAGCGTCCTCTCGACGAGCGCCGGGAAAAGCCTCGCCGGCATACCGCCCGGCAAAGAATCGAGACTCGAAAGTCCGTCTATCGCCGCGCAGACCTCATCCCTCTCCCGGGTCGCCGTGAAAAGTCCGGTTACCAGCGAAGAAAGAGTCTTCACGAGCGAACTCCAGGAACGATCGTCGAAGCTCGATTTCCCTGCGGCGATTATTCTTTCGATGATGTCGCCCGCCAGCCCGGCGGCGAAAAAGGCATCCTGTTCCCCTCGTCCGGCGGCGATCTCCCGCGACAACCTCTCCTTCAGCAGGGCATTCTCCTCCAGCCACCCCCGTTCACCCGTCATGCCTTCCATGGCGCTTTTCCTCACCCAGGCGGCGAGCGGATCCCCGGCGCAGCCCGAATCCATGGCCGCCAGCGGCGCCGAAACCATGAACTCGACAAGCTGCGAGCGCGAAAAACCCCCTGACATCAACCCGCAGAGCTGGAGCGCCCCCCTCGCCTCGGGGCACGACTCCAGAAGAGATCTGTCATCCATGCAAAAGGGAATCCCCGATTCTTCCAATATCTCCCTTATCATGCCGCTTTTGTATCCGGGGGGATACGCCACGGCCATTTCACCGAACCGGATCCCTTTTTCGCCCGACTCGAGCACCCTTCTCGCTATCTCGAGGGCTTCGGCCTCGGGATCGAGAACGCTGAGTATCCGGATATCGGCCGGCCATGGACCTTCCGGCGCCTCGCGGACGAACGCCTCGTGATCGAAGCCTCTCGCGGCGCAGCGTTTCACCAGGGGCCCGGCAAACCGGAAGCACGTTTCGTCGCGCCAGGGAACATACAATGTCACGGCGGCCGAATTCTCCATGCATTCGAGCAGGTTCCACTGCCGCTCGTTGAGATCGTACAATCCATAAACCAGCAGGGGCCCGTCGAAGGTCCCCCCGCCGTTGCCCGCCGGCATCCTTTCGAATCTCGTATGAATATCCCCGCCGCTTTCGTCCACTCTCTTCCTGTACGCGGCAAACAGCGTCAGAAGAGCCTTCAACCCATGCCCCGTCCCCTTATCCCCGGCAAGCAGGGCGGCGATTTCACGGGTGCAACCGGCTTCCGAAAGGTCGGAGAACGCCGCTATCACCGCCTCCGGAAAACCACGCGTGTCCGAGATCGACGAGAAATACCCGGGAGCCTCTCCCGAAACTGAAAGCCCCTCGACGATCGCGTGAGCGGCGAATGGGGGAAGGCCTTTCACTGGGGGAATACCCGAACGCTCTTCCAGGCGGGCGAGCAGATCGGGAAAGGTGAGAAAATCCACGTTGAATATCCCGCCGAGCCGGCGCGCGATGAGGGTCCTGAGGTATCTTCCCTGCAGGTTCGATCCCGTGAGGATCGACACGGGACTTAGCGGGCTGTCCTTCTTCAGGCCTGTTATGTCGCGAAGAAGGGCTTCCTCAAGAGAACGATAATCTCCGGCTGTTACGATTTTTGCCCTCATGCGAAGGATTCTAGTCGAGACCCGGGCGGCTGGTCCAGAGGAAAGCGGTCATCAAGCTTCAACGCGGCGGCGCAGCCGCCTTGTCATGAAAAGGGCGCCCGCTTTTACCCGGGCGCCCTTCGCGTTTCGCGTACAATCCTTTTATTACCCTTTTACCGCGCCTCGCCCGCGGCTCGTTTTCTCATGATGACCGCCGCCGCAAGCACCATGACTACGATCAGGATCATGACCGCCGGCACGCTGAAAAGGGGTACAGGCACAGGTTCCACGACGTGGATGATCTGCACGCACGTATCGTAGACCGTGCCGGTCGCGGCGTCCCATGCGATTATCGTGAGCGTGTCATAATCACATACCGCGGCCTGGCCGGCATCGATGATTCCGAATACATCTTCGCATATTCCGCCCGGCACGCCGGAAACGGTGCCGGTCTGGTTTATGGCGGCTCCCACTATGCCCAGGCTCTTTATCGAATAACCGTAATCGGTGGCGGCGGCACACGGGTCGCCGTTGCAGATCGAGAACGGGATGTATGCCGCGCTCTGGCCCTGTTCAACATAGTAGATCGTATCCTGCATTATGAACAGAGCGGGCGGCGATTCGACAACCTGGAAATCCTGGGAAATGGTCGAATAATACTGAACGCTGTTATAGGTGTTAGGATCCTCGCAATCGCCGCATCCGGGCGCGCACACACCCTCCATGTCGCAGAACGCCATCACCACGGTCAGGGTGTTGGTCGCTCCGATCGCGGCGTTGCAAGGAACGGAGATGCACACTCTCGAAGAGTGATAAGTGGCGTTTTCCTGGACGAAGCAGGAGTTTTCAGGATCGTCCACGCCTGTCACGGCCCAGCCGAGATTATCGCTGAAATGCAGGCAGAACGTGTCGGTCTCCGTGCAGGTGCCCGAGACGAAACTGAAGTTGGTCGGACTGATGTCGTAACACCAGTTTTCGCCCCTGATGACGTCCACCACGCCCCCGGGGAATCCCGCGAAGAACCCCGGATCTCCTTCCTTGGAGCAATCGCCGGCCTCCTGCTCCGGACCCACCCTGCCGCGGATGCCGACATCGCCCATGGCGTAATTTCCATTATCCAGGGCCGACCAGGTGGACGTCCCCGTATTCCTGATATAACACTTGTTAGTCTCCATCGGGCCGGAATCGTCATAAGGTATCGGGTAGGTATATCCCGGCGTATTCAGATCGGCCGCCAGGTATATCGCGTCCCCCTGCGTGAGCGGCAGCGGGGTGGTGAGATTCACGCTGTAATAACCCGCTTCGGCGACGGAACCGCTGATCGGGCCGGCGAGAAGAGTCGAAAGATTTCCGCCGGAGAAGTTGTCGTACACGTAGATGCTGTAGTTGCATGGACCGGAGGTCGCCCAGAAATCGACGGAGTAGAGATACTCGTCCGTGCCGGCCGGCGTTACCACGACCATGCCCCAGTCGTCTCCGTCGCCGTATCCGACCGACATCCACCACCCGTAATCGTCGTAGTAATATATCGTCTCGTTGGGATCGTAATCCTTGTAACCGGTGATGACGTTGGCGTTCTCGCCTATTCTGGCGTTTTCGTATGCTATGTAGAAATACCCGTTGTCCCCCCAGGCAGTGCCCCAGGAATTCTTGACGATCCAGGCGCCAGCGCCGGAGCACATCGTGTCGTCCCAGCCGACGATGAGCACGGCGTGGTTGGGATCCTGAGTCCCCGAATATGTGAGGCAGTACGATCCGTTATACGTGCTGAATCCGGCG
>JBFYZH010000048.1:0-47045 GCA_041309605.1 Candidatus Krumholzibacteriota bacterium | reverse complement strand
ATGACGACGGCGACGATCCGGTGCCGCCGACCGTCTACATCAGCGCCCTCGAGCAGAACTACCCGAATCCGTTCAACGGCCTTACAACGATCGTATATACGATCGGGGATCGCTGCGCCGTGGAACTCGGGATATTCGACCCCGCCGGACGGCTCGTGCGCACCATCGGCCAGGGGGAGCGGGCGCAGGGAAGATATTCGACGACATGGAACGGCAAAGACAACTCTGGCAGGGCGGTTTCATCCGGAGTATACTTCTGCAGGATAAAGGCCGGAAAATTCCAGCAGACCAGAAAGATCATCTACATGCGTTAAGACGCGCCGGATTCATCCTCGATGCTTTTCGCCGGGGGCCGTCGACACAGGCGGCCCCCGTTCGATGGAACGGCCCGAAAGGATTTGACACGGATGTCAGGCCACGACCGCCATCACGATCACCGCATGGAATCCGCCACCAGGATCACGTGGATCAGCGTGGCTGTGAACGCCGCGCTGATATTTCTCAAGTTCTTTGGCGGGTATGTCGGGCGAAGCAAGGCTCTGATCGCCGACGGCATACATTCATTGTCGGATTTGATCACCGATATCGTCGTCCTGGTCGGCCTTCATTTCTTCGGGCAAAAGCAGGACGAATCACACCCGTACGGCCACGGCAAGATCGAGACCCTCTCGGCGATCGCCGTCGGGATCTTGCTATTCTTCGCGGCGGTAAAAATCGGCGTCGACGCGGCCACCGCCATTTACAGGGGAGAATTGTCGATTCCCCACCGCTACACGATCTACATAGCCGCCCTTTCGGTCGTGTTCAAGGAAGCTCTCTACCACCTGACCGTGCGTATAGGCAGGCGGATAGGCAGCGAGGCTATGATTGCGAACGCGTGGCATCACAGGTCAGACGCCTGGTCCTCCATCATCGTAGTGGTCGGCATAACCCTCGCCATCTACGTGCCGAACCTCCAGGTCCTCGACTCGTACGCCGCGCTTCTGGTCTCGTTTTTCATCATTAAGGTGTCATTCGACATATCGAAGAGCGCCATAAGCAAGATCGTCGACACCTCGCCCTCCGGCGAATTCCGCGATGACGTCACGTCGATAACCCGCTCGATCCCGGAGGTTCTTGCATGCCATGACCTGATGGCGCGCTACTACGCCGACAGGATAAGAATGGAGATACATATAGAAGTCGATCCCGGGATGTCGGTCCTGGAAGCGCACCGGGTGATCGACATGGTGGTCGAAGCGATCACTTCCCGGCATCCGGAAGTCGAAAAGGTCCTCGTGCACGTCGATCCGCACAGGGGGTGACAAAGTGAGGAAGGTCGAGTTCTTCAAACACAGCATCGGGCCCGAGGAGATCGAAAGAGTCTCCTCGGTGCTGGAATCCCTCTTTCTTACAACCGGCGCCGAGGTCGACCGGTTCGAACGGGACCTCGCAGGTTACCTCGAACTTCCCCACGCGGTGGCCGTCACCAGCTGCACCGCCGCGATGCAGCTTGCGCTGCTTGCCGCGGGGATCGGTCCCGGCGACGAGGTGATCACCACGCCGCTCACGTTCATCGGTTCGGTCAACGCCATCATAATGGCGGGAGCGACTCCCGTTCTCGCCGACGTCGACCGCGCCACGGCGAATATCGACCCGGCCGCTGTGGAGGCCGCCGTGACCGGCCGGACAAGGGCCATTCTGCCCGTTCATCTCTACGGCCAGATGTGCGACATGGAATCGCTGCGGAAGATCGCCGACAGGCACGGCCTGGTGATCGTCGAGGACGCCGCTCATTCCCTGGAGGCGCAATGGAACGGAAAGAAACCGGGGCACTACGGGGACTACGCCTGCTTCAGCTTTTACGCGACCAAAAACGTCACGTCGGGGGAAGGTGGCGCGATCTCCGTAAAGGACCGCGGAAAAAACGAGCTCCTGCGTCAACTGAGGCTGCACGGCTTCGACAGGACCGCGATGGAAAGATACACCGATCACTTCGAACAGTACGACATAAAAATCTTCGGATGGAAATGCAACATGGACAATATACACGCGGCCATTCTTGTCGAGCAGATGAAAAAAATCGAGGATCTGATGAAACGCCGCAGGGAGATTTACCGCATCTACCAGGGCGCCTTTTCGAAGATGGAAGGAGTGGAGCTTCATTCCATACGCCCCGAGGCCACCCACGCGTGCCATCTGATCACGCTGCTCGTCGATCCCGCAAGACGCGACGCCGTCATGACCGGGATGCAGAAGCGCGGTATCGGCATGTCGATAAACTTCCATCCGCTGCACCTGATGACCTTCTACAGGGAAAAGTTCGGGTACAGGGCCGGGATGTTCCCCGTCGCCGAGGAGATCGGCGCGAGGACGATCACCTTGCCTTTCTATCCGAGGCTCACCGGCGAAGAGATCGAATACGTGATAGAGTCGCTGCGGGAGACCGTCAGCGGGTGACAGACGCCCCCATCACTTTACTCGCACGCGGTACACGATCCTGCCTTCCGCCCCCGGAACGAGGCTGAAAGGAGCCTGGCGCGACAGTTCGACCCTGAGCGTGCCGGTCGAAGGATCGAACATCGCCTCGTCGGCGTCGAGAGGATCGGCCGTGAGGTAGACGCTCGCGCCTCCGCGGATCCATTCTATATCGTCGCCCGGGCCGAACGTGCCGATGACAAGATCGACGGCCGGAGAGACGGGATCGATGATCTTTATCTCAACCACGTCTTCAACGCCCGGATTGGAAAAGATTACCGTGTATGTGACGACATCGCCCGGTCGCGCTCCGGAAAGATCGACTTCCTTGGCGAGCCGGAGCAGCCCGCTGGCGCTCGCCAGCACAAGGAGCCGGTCGGTGACCGCCGCAACCGTCACTATCGGCGTTCCGCCGAGAGTCTGGCAGAGGCTGATCGCGGCCGATTCGATCGTACCCGCCCCGGTGGCCTGCGGCACAAAAACCCTCACGATCACCGGCACGATGTCCCGCCCCGGGATCGAGGGATCGAGGTCCAGATCCGCCGTTGTCAGCCGCGTGTCGGAGCCGTCGAGCCGTCCATCGCCGTTTACGTCCCTGTACCATACGTCGACCCATCCGGCGGAAAGCGCGGCGGCGACTGACGCCTGCCCGGATGTTCCGGCGATTATCGTGTGGGCCAGATCGATGAACCCGCCCGCGGGTCCGCTCGCGTCAAGCGACGGCGAGATCGATGAAATCGTCACATCGGCGAACCAGACGAAGATCGTGTCGCCTGCGCCGCCCGGCCCGGTCGATACCGTGTCGGGGCTGAGCGAGAACATTCCCGAAGGTGTCGTCTCGATCACGTCCCTGATCGGGCCGGAAGCGAGCTCAAAAATCGTCTCCCCCCCCGCTCCCGTCGCCCCGGAAACAGGCGACGATGGATCGGTCACGACCAGCGGAACGCCGCTGCGCCCCGGCTCGCCGGCATCGGGCAAACCGTCGTGATCGAGGTCGTCGAAAACCCTTACTCTTATGAATGCCGCCGTGACGATCTCGAGCAGGACGCTGTCCTCCAGCGGTCTCGACTGCCCGACGGCGTCCATGACGAAAGACGAACGCAAAGCCGCCGGGGCAGGTATGGCGATCTTCACGGTAAACACCAGCGAATTGCCCGGATCTATGACGGGCGTGACAAAGGGGGAGCCGTAATCGATTCCGCCGTTCGAGAGAAGGACCGATCCCGCGGGCCAGCCGGCGGGGACTTCCCAGGCGATGCGGAACGAGTCGGCCGCTCCTCCCCTGTTGAAAACTTCGAGAGTCGCCGTCACGAGGCTGTCCGGAGCGCCGAATACAATCGTCCTTCCGCCCTCGCCCGATCCGGCCGGCGCAGTATCGAGAGCTCCCTTGCCGTCAATGACGAGATCGACCCTCGGAGGCGGATTTATATGGATGTTCGCAGTTACGCTTTCGACGTTGCCGGGATCGGTGACGGACACGACGTCGACGGTATATGCGCAGTCCCCCAGCGAGGCGGAAACCGGTATCACGACCTCGAACGTATACAGGCCGGAGGCTCCAGCCGGGACGGCGGCCGTCGTGCAGGGTCTCGCCTGGCCGTCGAAGGAGGCGATCCAGCCCGCGAACACGTTCCAGTCGACGATGTAGGCTTCGGCCGCCGAGCCCTGGTTCTGCAGTTCGACGGTAAAATTTATCGTCCTGCCCGCTATGGTCGACTGCGAGGAACTTCCGCCTCCCCCCAATCCGGGGGTGCCGAACAATCCATCGCCGTTTCCGTCTATAAGCGCGTCCACGACGCGCGGATAACTGACCACGATCCTTCCCCTGACCGAATCGACAAAATATTTTTTATTCGACTTCATCCCGTCGACGACTATGTCGAAGATCCCGCCGGCGCAGGCCGCCGGTATACGCACCTCAAGCATGTAATTTCCGGCCGGGGTCGACATCGGGGATGTCTGCCCGTCGAACAGGACTGTCCATCCGGCGGGAGTGTTCCACTCGATGTCGAAAGCGTTGGTGCCGCTCTCGCTCTCGACGGTGACCGTAAAAAAGACCGTGTCCCCGGGGTCGGCAGTAAGCAGCGAACTGCCTCCAAGCCCGGTGCCGAGCGGGCCATATGTGTTCGCTCCGTTTCCGTCGATCATGAGGTCGGTTTCGTTTCCCGAAGCGACCGAGATGCCGGCGGTGACGCTCTCCGAGATCCCTGCGTTCAC
Organism: Candidatus Krumholzibacteriota bacterium; assembly: GCA_041309605.1. Lineage (GTDB taxonomy): Bacteria > Krumholzibacteriota > Krumholzibacteriia > Krumholzibacteriales > Krumholzibacteriaceae > JALOPX01. The sequence goes on along the minus strand of JBFYZH010000048.1, from coordinate 42,371 downwards.
CACGGACGAGGCGTTCATGCGCGAAGTGTACGTGTCGAACGCCGCGTTCGACGGGATCGTGATAGCCAGAGTATAGTTCTTCTGCTGGAACGGTTCGAATCCCGCCGTAGTCCACGGGAAGGCGTGATCGGAGGTTCCGTCGTTAATCACCGCGGTCCAGCCCGTCGCCGGCCTTACCCAGGAAAGCAGGAAGTTATCCTGCACCGCCCCCTCGTTCTGAATGATTATCGGGAAATAGATCGTGTTTCCCCTCTGGCCGGATATCGTGCTGTTGCCCCCGAGCCCGGAGGAGCTCATGTCTATGATGCCGTCTCCGCTTCCGGCGATTACGATGTCGATCTTCGGCGCAATCACCCTTGTCACCGCCCTGACCCCGTCTATGCGCAGCGCGTCGGTGACAGACCGCGCGTACACGTACGACGTGTAGTCGCCGCCCTGAAGCGATACGGGAACGGTCACTCTCAGTACGAAAGACCCTGTATTCCCCGGTTGAATGACGCCGGTGGTGAAAGACCCGCCATGCGTCACCCCGCCATCGACGATTACAGCCGTAAGCGGAGCGGCGGGAGAGAACCATATGAAAAACGAATCGTCCATCAGTCCCGCGTTGAGCAGATCGATGTCGTATTCGATCGTGGTGTCGGGGGCCGCTTCCCTGTAGGAAACGCCGCCGAAGCCGCCCGGATCGATCAATCCGAACCCGTTCGAATCGATGGCGAGATCGGCGAGATGGTCGGACGGCACGACGTATGTCGCAAGCCTTGCGCTGTCGAACCTCGTTCCGACGGCGGTGGATACCGCGTCGAGTATCGTGGCGTAGCTTCCGAGAGCCTGTCCGGAGGGAATCGATATCTTCACCTGCGCGGTGATCCGCGAGCGCCCCGCGATGGCCGGGGTCGTCCACGGGAATGAATGATCGGCGCCGCCATAATTCACGACGGCAGTCCAACCGGCGGGGGGTGAAACGGATAAGGTGTAGGAGTCGACGCCGTAACTTTCGTTTTCGACGTCTACAAGGTAGGACACCGTTTCACCCTCCTCGCCGCTCTGAGCAGAGTATCCTCCGGCGCCCGTTCCAGGGTTGCCGAAAAGATCCTCTCCATTTCCATCCACCGTAAGATCCACGAATTTCGTATATACCAGCGAGACGTCGTCGACGAACGTCCACGTCTCGTATAGGTTGTCATATGTGTTTTCCTGGCGGAAATGGATCCTGACCGTCCGGCCGGCCCACGGAGTCATGTCTATTCCGTTCGGGCTGCCGCCGTCGTTTGCGATCCACCCGCTGTCCTTGAACTGGTCGTTCCATTCCGAAAAGGAGTAGTTGACCAGCGTGGCCAGCACGGTGTTCGAGGTATTCCTTACCGTGACGATGAACGGGTCGTAATTCACCCCGTCGTACCCCTGCTGGCGGAAACGGAAAAAGAGCCTCGCGCTCGACACGTCCGCCGGGATGGTCACTGTCTGGTACATGAACCCGTTCCTGTTCGCCCGCTGCGCGGTGTACTTGAACCCGAGAAGAGCCGAGTAATTGCCGTTATATGGAAGGTCTATGACGACGAGGTGGTCCGCCCAGGACGGGTTCGTCCCGCCTGTCGAGTTGGCCCCGCTGTGAACCCACGAACTTCCGAACGAACCGGTTTCGAAGGTGCCGTTCACGACGATCTCCCCCGACACGGCGCGGCCGGTCCATCCCGCCAGGCAGGCCAGCGCCAGAAACGCGCATGCCGCCGCCTTCGCGGATCTTTCAACCCATTTTTCCTTCGCTTTTTTCATCCGGTCTTCTCTTTCTTTCGCCGCCGGGGGAGCGGGCCGTCCGTGGCCCGCGCTTCCTTCCTGGATCAGTCTCCCCCGTTATGGAAATATTCCAGTATCTTCTCGTTGAACTTGACCTTCATGCCCACATGGAATCCGTTTCTGTTGAAATCGTTGACCGGCGCGTCGGCGTCCCTGTGCCCGCCGAAATCGTACCCGCATCCGATCCATACATTCCTGGCCACCACCCTTCCGAGCTGGAGCCCGCCGCCGGATCTCAGCGTGCCGGTCTCGCGCTGGTGTACCAGCCGCGCCGCGAATGTCACGTCCCAACAACCGGCGAATTTTCTTATCGCCTGCGCCTGGTATAGGAAGCTTGCCGTACTCGCCGTGTACGATTTGAAGGTGTTCTTCACCCACCGCCCGGCCACCTTGCCTTCGACCTCCCACCTTGAATCGAGCGTCCAGTTCGCCTCCGTCATGATGACGAGATCCTTGTCCACCGCCCCGGGATGCGCCGGACTGTTCTTTTCGTACCTGGTCTTCACAAGCGAGAACACCGTCAGCGGACCCGATTCCATCGGACGGCAGGATGCCCCGAGCGTCGCGTCGCCCTTCACCCTGTCCGCCTCAATTTCCTCGTCGGAATACCACAGGTCCCCCTTGAGCAGGCCCGCCCAGCGGGTACCGAGCTTTCGCAGGCCCGCCAGCCCCACGAGGTGTTTCAGCCTCTCCGGTTCGATCCTTACCTCGTAGTCGCCCTTGATCTTGTAGATATCCTTTTCCGGCGTATAGAGCCAGGCCGTGGCGAAGGCGGTATAGTCGTCGTTTCCCGCCCCGCTCACCGTCGCGAGCCTTTCGGCGGAGAATGTCGACGTCAGCGCATCGCTCAGCCTGAACCTGTTCTTCAGCCCGACGATGGCCTGTCCGCGCTCGCCGCTGACGGCGCCTTCCATGCGGTACCTCGAATAAAGATCGAGGTCTTCGTTTATCCTCGATTCGATCCCGGCCTGCGTCAGGTGCCTTGCGCCCGAACGCCTGCCGGTGCGGTATTCGTGTTTCAGGGACCCGCTGACGTGCTTCCACAGTTTTCTCGACAGCGAAGCCTGGACGCGGTTCGGATATTCCTCCACTTCCTCGCCGGCGATCTTCTGGTCCACCTCGAGTTCGCCCCTCGTCGAGCCCTGTTCCCAGGCTGCCGAACCCAGCATCAGCGTGGACGACCGGCTCCCCTCGAGATCGTCTCCGCGAGAGGCGGCGGCCAGCCCGGCTTTCACCGAAAGGGGGCCGGAACGGTAAAGGCCGCATAGATCGAAATATCTTTTCTTTTCGCCGAGCTGGCGGAAATCATGGCGGAACATCCCGGCCGCCACCGAGTAACCGCCGGTCAGCCTCCAGTCGAGATCGGCGCCGATCTTCCTGCTGCCCAGTTCGGTCTTGCCTCCGGTGAAGGAGGGATTGAAGAATCCGCCGTCGATATCGCGGTAATAAGTATTCCACCTGACCCTGCCCGGATGCACCCCGGCCAGTTTTATCCTGAAGGCGTTTCCGGCGCCCAGAAGAAACTTGTCGCTGCGGGCGAATTCACTTTCGATCGAAACACCCCGATAGACCGGGCCGGAGACGTCGATTCCGACTATGGACGAATTCGCGCCTCCCTCTTCCTCGACTATGGCTGTCGCTCCGGCCTTCAGGCTGTCGCTTATATCGACGGAGCCCCTCAAGCCGTAGGTGAAATTTATTTCCTCTTCGCCACGGCACTCGTAGCTCGCGATTATGACGACCGGATTGAGATTTTCATCGAACGCGGCGAGCGGTTCCTTGAAAAGTATGCTACCGTCCATGTAGTTGATGTCGTAATCCCTGTTGACCTTCTTTTCGTCGACGCGTATAACGTTTTCCGGCCTGTACCGATCCCTCACTTCGACGTTTATCTTTTCGCTGTTTTCGATGAGCGGATAATGAGCGAGGAAATAAAACCCGCTCGTCCCGTCGGCTGGCATCTCTTCCTGCCAGGTGACCTGGTCCGTCCTTGTGATGAAGGATTTCAGGCCGCCGCCCGAGAAACGCGCCTCGCCGCTCAACCCGTTGAAGGTCCTGGTGTACCTTGTGAACTCGAGCCCTCCGAGAGCGGTTTCGAAATCCCCGAACATCGCGTTGTAACGCTTGTGATCCAGCCTTACATATGTCCCGCTCCTCGAAGCCGAATTGAACCTGAGTTCGCTCGCGTCGCCGTACACGGGGTACTGCATTTCAGGCTCGATCCTTCCGAGAAGCCTGTCTTCGCGCACCGGCCTCGAATCGATCGCCAGGGTCATCAGGTGTCCGTCCCTTATCTCCCCCTGGCCGTAAAGCGCGAATTTGCCTTCGGCATAAAGCCCGTCGTGGTGTCTTTCGGCCGACCTGTCGGTCGAACCGTTTCCTGTCAGGCTGCTGACGCCCGCGTCAGTCTCGCCGTAACCGAAAAGGAACCAGTCCCTCATCGGCGATTCATAGGCGACCCTGCATCCGCCCGTGAGACCGTCGAGCAGGACGTTGATCTTTTCCCTCCTGGGATCGGCCGACGGAGACAGGTTCAGCACGACGCGCCCGTTCAGCGTCCCCGCCTGTACCCCGGCCTGGTGCGGATTGATATCCACTCCATCAAGAAGATCGCCGGGTCCGGTTACCGTGACGAATATACCGTCGCGCACCGGAAGACCGGCCTTGTCGTTTACGAGGAAGACTATCTCCGGGGACGTACGCCCGTCCGCGGGCACCGATATCGTCTCCCGTTCCGCCGCTATTCCCGCCGGCCGTCCCGCGAGATAAACGTGCCTTACGCAGAGATCGTTTACCCCGTGGTTTCGGCACACGACGAGGATGTCGTTTCTGCCCTCGGCGATCTTCACGTCGTAGAAGATGAATCCTATGGTCCCGTTTCCGACGTCTATCTGTTTCTGGCCGATCTTTTCGCGGCCCACGGGGACGTTGTTGACGTAAAGTTCGACTCCGGACGTGAGCGGAGCGAGCACTTCGACGTCGATCTTGTCGCGCATCGTGAATATATGTCCCTCGTCGGGTTTGATTATTCCGGCGCACACGCCCGCGTCGTCGGCGAGCGAAAATTCCTTTTGTGTCGTATCGGGCCTCGCGAAGAGCGACGGCAGATCAGGATCCGCCCCCGCGTAATCCGCGGGGGGCATGACCCTTATCTCCACCCTTCTGTTCAGGGACCTGCCCTCTTCGGTAGCGTCCGTCGTTCTCGGGCGCCGCGAACCGTAACCGGTGTAATCCATCCTGGATTCAGGGATACCGTTCATCCTGAGAACCTGGAAAACTGAGCGCGCCCTTTCGAGCGACAGTTCGAAATTCGACGGATATTCCGCCGTGCTTATCGGAATGGAATCGGTGTGTCCCGAAATCATTATCGTCCATCCCGGATGTTCCATCATCCACAGGTTGAGAGACGCCACCTCCCTTATCGGTATCTCTTCCATTATCGCGCCGGCCGGTTCGAAATAGCCGCCCGGGAAAATCAGGGCTTCGTACCCTTCCATCGCCTCGTCCGGGTTTCCGGCGGCCGGCTGTTCCCGGAACGCATCTTCCGCCGGATTTTCCGGATACCCCGCCGTTCCCGGCTGCCCGGATCGTCCCCTGCCTGCAAAGGCAGACACGCTTTCCTCCCGGGCAGCTTCGGAAACGGCCGGTTCAAATCCTCTCCGCGAATCCTCCGGCTCCGCCGCCGGCGAGGCAACCGCCGGATCGGAATCTCCAAAGGCGGCGGAGGTATCCCCCTGCATATATCCGGCTTGCCGCCGGAGAGAGAAATCGACTCTGCGGTTACCCGATGGAGCCAGATCCACGAGAAACTCGCCCCCGACTCCAAGCCCGAAATATCCCGCCTCGCCTTCGCACAGGGAATCGGGCAGGGTCTTGGGGTCCATCCTTACGACGTGTCTTCCCTCCGGAACGCCGGGGATCGAATAGAGCCCGGCCGAATCCGTAACGGCGCAGGTGCCGTTTTCGAGGAAAACAGAGACTCCCCTGACGCCGGATTCGTCGCCGCCCCGGACGCCGTCTTTGTTTTCGTCGATGAACACTCCGCCGAACACCAGTCCCTTCCTCGTGAAGACACCCTCCACAATTCTTATCGAAGCCGCGGAAGGACCGTCCGACGTCCGCTCCCCGAGCGAGGAGACTCCGTAAACCCACGCCACGCTGATCAGCTCGTCCCTCTCCTGGCCGGCCTTCACTCCCGCCCGAAAGACGACCTCGCGTTTTTCGCCCGGCCCGACGGTTCCGATCGTCCATGTCAGCGAATTTCCTTCGATCGCGGGTTTGTCGCTTCCGCCGGCAAAACCGAGCCCGGCCGACAGGGTTTCGACGAGGACGATGCTGTCGACCGTCGTCTCCTCGGTCATGTTTTCAATGGTGACGATGAAGCTCAGAATATCGCCGATCATCGCGTTCGGTTCTCTTATCGATTGTTTCACCGACAAAAGCGGGATGTCGCTCTTGACCATCACATCGGTGACGCCGTTACTGGAAAGCGGTTCCACGATGGACCGCGCCTCGACGGCAAACTCCATTTCCCTTCCGGGAAACTGTCTCAACCGCTCGGCCGTGGAGCCGAGCCGCAATCCCACGATCCTCGATTCTCCGCTCTCGACGGCCCCCATGACCGCGGTGAATCTGGAGGCGGCGGGAAGAGGCGATCCCTCCCCGTCGACAAATTCGACGCTCCAATCGCCGGGGATCAGCGTGGAATCGGCGAGAGCCACCCGGACCGTGTCCGTGAAGTTGCCGGAACTGAGCAGCTCGTGCCTGAAAATGCAGGAAGAATCGCCGTTTCCAAGTACGGTGATATTACGGTCCTCGATGCCGCCTTCGGGCGCCCCCGGGTTTCCGGGCGGCCCGATCGACAGCTCGCTGACCCGGGCCACCAGAACCGAGATCTCGCTGGAGCTGAGGCTGTAAAGCCTCGCGTCCCCCCCCGTGTACCCTGCGGAGGCGGCGTTGAAGATGCTCCCCCAGGAATGGTCTTCGGCGACGCGCACTTCGAATGAGATGAAGCCGTCCGCCCCGGCGGCGAGAGTCTCGAGACGCAGGCGGGCGCCCTTGACCCTCTCCTCCGGGGGAGCGACTTCAACCCATTCGAACGACGCGAGATCGAAGTATTCGAATCTCCCGGGCAGCGACGAATAGAGCGAGCCGTCGACGTAGACCGTTCCCTCGCTCATTCCCGCGTAATCGATGAAATCCGTGACGACTACATCCGTGGCGGCGCGCTCGCCCAGGTTCGCGAACCTCACCGTATAAACGACCGTGCCCCCCGGCAGCACGCCGGACCTGTCGGATTCGATCCGAAGCGATACCCTCGCCTCGTCGCGCGCCGTGATCCTAACGATATTGCCCTCGTCTGCAAGAGAAGGAACGGCGAGAGACCTTGCCTGAAGATCGAGATGAGCCGTCTCGCCTCCCGCGAGCCCCTCCGGAAGGGAAACCGACAGCACGAGCGAAACCGAGGCGCCGGGTACCAAAGGCCCGACGGTTGTGACGATGTTTTCGCCCGGATCGACAAATCCGTCGGCGTCGATATCGAGATAAACCGCGGCGCCTTCGGGGACAAAGCCCGAAGGATTCACGACACTTATGATCAACTCGAAATTATCGTCGGCATTGCCGGCGTTCGCCAGCGTGAACGGGAATGTCACCGTCTCTTCTGAAAATGCCGCTCTTTCCGCCGCCGGGACCATTGCGGTTCCGTCGGGAAGAAGAACCGGGCCGTATACGGGGAGAATGCCGATGATCACTTCGTTGGATTGAGCCGTAACCAGGTTGCCGGCCAGTTCGTACGTGGCGGTCGAGCGCCCAATGATGGTGATGCCGGCCGGAGGTATCGCGGCGCCGGCGGGCGACGCAAAAATAACCGGAAAAAGGACAAGGGATGCCCGAAGGAGCCATCCCTTTAAGGATCTCCGGCTGAATGCCGAATTATATGATCTTTTTTTCCTCACGGCGCCGCCTCGCCGAAAACTCTTTTACATGCCGCCGAACAATATGCGGTGGGGAGGGCGAAGCCCTTCCCCACCGCGTGACACTGCATCTATTCGGCGATGATCCTGACGATGAATCCGACACCGTCAGCCGTTCCGTCGCCTCCGGCCAGGGTGCCCGTGAGGGTCCACCTGACGTTCGTGACGTTCGCATCGAAGTTGGCGGGAGCTCCGCCGCCTCCGCTTGCCGGCGCATATACCCAGGTCGTTCCGCCGTCATCCGAGAATTCGATGGTGATGGCGGTGATGCCTGTGGCCAGCGTACCTATTGTCGCCGAGCCGACCCGGTACTGCGTCCATGCCGGGATGGCGTCATAAACCACTATCGCCGACAGCGCGCCCGTGCCGACGTTCGAATAATCCGTTCTATAGGTCAGTTCGGTCCCGGGAGCCTGGTTGCCCGCGGGGTTGACCGACTTGGCAAGTATGAGGTTTCCGGCGACGATCGTCGTGACGTCCGTTGCCGAATCATTGGCGCCCGTGCCGCTTCCCATGACCGTGACGACTCCCGTCTCGACCGTACCCATGGCTACTCCGCCGGGGATCGAGATCTGCACGTAGATGTCCTGGCTCGCGCCGGCAACGAGGTTGACCGACACGATCGGGTTGTTCGCCAGATCGAAGTACGAATAGCTCCACCCGTTCGAGCTTACGGCGCTGAGAAGGAACGTGTCATCCACGTTGCCCGTATTGGTCACCGTGTGCTGGTAACGGATCGTTCCGCCGGCGGTCCCGGTGCCGTTTCGATCGGGATTGATCGTCACGGAGGGGGCGCCGTTTACCGTCACCGTGTTGGCGATCTCGTCGAAGATCGCCGGGTTGTTCGCCGACGTCGCCCTGAACGAAACAGGGTTGACGCCGGGCGCTTCGCCGCCGGGAACCTGCACGCGTGCGATCAGGTTGACCTCGGTGCCGGCGACGACCGGACCGACCGCCGCGATCGGCGTGAGCTCGGGAAGGTCCAGCACGCCGTTCGAGTTCGAATCAAGGTAATAAGTAACCGTCCATCCCGCCGGGAAGGTCGAGGAGAGCGAATAGTTGTCGCTCGAACCGCCGGTGTTGATCACGTCGAGGGCAAAATCGGCGTACGCGCCCGGATTGACGTTCTGGTTTACGCCTACGTTGTTCGTCCCCGGCACTCCGTCATAGTTTCCTATATCGACCGCTGCCGGGTCGACGGCGGTGATTCTATCGGTGGTCTGGTTGAACTCGGCCGGATCGTTGGCCGAAACGGCGTTCACGACGGCGTCGTACGGGCCGCCCGCAGCGGCCGTCCCTGGGATGATTATCCTGACGATGAAGTTCGCGGTGTTTCCCGGGTTGATCGTTCCGACATCGACGATGCCGTCCGATCCCGAATCGGACAGGGGGGTGACCCCGTCTATGCGATAAAACTGAACGCTCCAACCGCCCGGGATCGTCGACGCCGCGTCGAGCTGCACGTTGATCTCGTCGGCGGCGTTTCCGTCGTTACGAACCGTGTTTGTGAAGTCGACCGTCGAGTTGGCGTAAGCCATCGCGATCGCCTGAAGATCGTCGTTGTACAACGGGGGCGTGCCGGCCGCCGGCGCGCCGTTCGGGCCGACAAGAACGTCGGCCATCACGTTGACGTTCACCTGCGTGTTGTTCGTCACGACGATCGTCGGATCGGGCGACCCGGGATTGTTGTCGACGAACGCGACGCTCGCGCTGTTGTTGATGATCCCTGCCGGCATCGTGGTCGGCACGTCGACGTCGTATGTCATGCTGTAGACCTGGCCGATATTGAGATTGCCGTTCATGATGTACGCGACGGCAATGTCGCCGGCCGCAGCCGACGTCGACCATGCCCATGTCTCAGGCGATCCGGCCGTCGGGCTGCCCGAGGGCAGGTACAGGACCGAGCCGCCCGCGGGCGCTCCAACCGGGGCGCCGGCCAGGACGAGCGGATTACCGCTCGAAGGATCGAGGGGAAGAATATCGTATATCATGACGCCGGTAAGGCCGACCGATGCCACCGTGACACCGTGGGCCACGTCGCTTCCGACGTTCGAACCCGACACGGTGTAGGTGACCGCGTCGCCCGGATCGACGTTGGCCGGAAGGGCCGACAGCGCGGCGGTCAGGGCCGCGTCGCTTACGACCGTCGTCAGGTGATAGTTGCGCGTGTCGACCTGCGCGTTGTCGCCGACCGAGGTCGCCTGCAGACCGACATAGGCCACCTGCCCGGCCGCTGCGGCCGCAGGCACCTGGTACGAAACGAGCAGATTGACCGTCTGCCCGGCATTGACGAGGCCGAGGTTTCCGGCCACGCCGCCCGCCGAAATTACGGGTTCTCCGCCGTCGAGTACGCCGTTTCCGTTAAGGTCGCGATATATCGTGATGCCGGCAAGGCCCAGAACCATCGTCGTGTTCCCCGCGTCCAGCAGGGGCAGGATCGAATAATCGTCGGCATCGTTTCCGGTGTTGGTCAGATTGTAGCTGTAGTACACGGTCTGCCCGGGTATGGCCGTCTGCGAGAGAGCCGGCGTGACGGGCGGCGTTTCGCCCGAATCGTCCGGGAGGACCGATACACCGTACACGGGGAGTACGATCGTCGTGACCTCGTTGGAGGTCGTGGAATAAGTATTGCCGACCGCATCCTGGAACGTGGCCGAAGCCTGGTTCCGGATAGTCGTACCGGCGGGTGTTTGTGCCTGCGCGGTCGCCGTTGACAGCGCCAGCGCAAGCACCAGGACCGGCAAAACCAGTCCTGCGAGTCTTCTCAGCGTCATGGCCGATCACCATCCTTCCGCCCTCACCGGAGGGCGTCCTTCCGCCCTCTTTCGAGGGCAATAAATACGGATGCCTCCCCCTTTCGGGGGTTTATTGAAATCCAGGAACTCCGGCTGTTTACTTTACCTGCACGCGGTAAGAGACTGTCACTTCCTGTCCTGCGTTAAAAAGACCGTTCACGGACCACTTTACGTGCGTGATCATGTCCGGAGTGGCGGCTCTGCGTTCCACGCTGCCGTCATCCCTGATGACCTCGTACATCACCGGGGCGCTCTGGTAGGTCCTGCCGCCGTCGATGCTGAACAGGGTCTCGAGGCCCTCGATGTCGCTGGCAGTCCTGTCAAGGTAAACGGTGCCGGAAGGCACGGGCCCCACAAGATCCACGCCTGAAGCCGGGGAATCCCCTTCGTTCCGGTAATTCAGGGTGTACTGGACCATATCCGCGGGATATACCTGCTTTGCCGGCACTGCGATCTCGCGGTTTTCCCCATCGATGACTATCTTGCGCGCGTCCATCTCTCCCTTGAGGGCCGGACCCTCGGCGGAGGCGGAAACGGCAGTTCCAGCCATGATGATGAAAAAAATCGCAGCCGAAAGGCTCCTTCTCATCTATCTGTCCTCCTTTTTCCATTCCTCCAGCCTGGATGGGGAATCCTTGCGGGCAGTAGTCAAGCTGACGCCTGGAGGATCTGGTTAATAAGTCGCGATCGAAAAATTGCAGATCGCTGTAAACTCCTACGGCGGGTCGACAGCGCAAGGGATGTTCCAATCAATGGGACTTTTGTCCCACGGGCGAGGAACCGGCAGCGCCCGGAATCGGTATTGTGGCCGCTTAGATTTCGTAACCTGGCTTCTGACAACCGGTTCGGGCTCTCGGGAAGCATCCGGAACATCTGGGAACTACAAGGAATACGGAGGAATCGCCGGGCACAAAAAAAGTCCCCGAAGGGGGACTTTAGTCTTGTTCTATGCAATCCATTCGCAAAATGCGAACCCCCGGCCGGGGGCCGGGAGAATTAATCGGTCTTGATGTATTTTTCGGGGTTCTTGATGAACTTATCCATGTTGTCCTTGGTGTTGAAATTGTATTCGCAGTCCTTGTAGATATAGGAATATTTGGAAGCCGAGATGTCCACCGGCTTATTTTCCACCGGATCTATCAAGTATCCGCGGGAAACCCTCTTGCCCGACGTCTGTAATTTCTTATCAGGTTCAGATTCCTTCTTCCCGCATCCGGTGACAACAACCATGATCAGCGCGAAAACAATAATGAGGATTCTCTTCATCTTACTACCTCCGTCATCGGCGTTACAATATCGTACCGGTCATCAGCCCGCCGCATCGCGCACATGATGCCGGCCCGTTCTTTTCAATGCAAACGAAGATAACAAAATATTCTTTCGGGGTCAAGAGGGAGCATCGAACCACACGGAGCATCGAACCGCACGGAGCATCGGACCGCACGGAGCATCGGACCGCACATCATGCCGGATTTTCATGCGGCGACATTATGGACCGTAACCGCCCCTCCGCGAAGATCCGGGCGTTCAGGGATCTCTATCGCCAGCCAGGAACGAATCGAATATTCTGAATTCCTTCCTGAGGTACAGAATGCCGACAACCAGCGCCATTGTGACGGCCAGCGCCAGATTGGCCGTCAGCTGATCTTCGATCCTTACGAAGTAAGAAAACGAGCGGGAAGTATTGTTCATTACTGCGTGCGCGAACGAAGCCACCCATATGGTTCCGGACCTGGCGTACACGAAGGCGAAGAAGACAAATGAAAAAATCGAAGCCGCCGCCAGTATCGCCATGTTGATAGCGTGTTGCCACGGGCCGAAATCTCCGGGGGCCGGCATGATGAAAATCAACGGAATATGCCATGCGAACCAGATCAAGCCGCCGACGATGAACGCAAACTTCAGTCCGCGGCGACAGAGGCGCGGGAACATCAATCCCCGCCAGCCGAACTCCTCCCCAAAACCAAAGAGGACGGTAGGAATATTGAAGACGCTCAACCCGCCGAGAAAGAAAATGTACAGCATTATCCTGGGATTCAGCCCGGCCGGCAGGTCATTGATGTCCTTTCCGGTCGCCGCCATCTGATCCTTGAGCCGGGCCAGAAACGCGTCGCCGCTGAAATCCCACGAGATGGATCCTAGAACCGTGAACATCAGGTAGGAAAGGCAGACGATACCGAGGGTGATCCCCCAGAATCCAAGGTAGTCCTTCAACCTGCCAAACCCCAGACGGGCGTCCCTGAACCCGCCCCGATAGAAGAACAGCCGGGTGACAGCGGCGGCTATGGCGGGGCCGAACATGTAGAATCCCGCAAGATAGTTCCCGTTTACGCCAATCAACCTGATCCCGGCGATAAAACCGCCGCTTATCAACGCGAGGAGAAACAGATAAGCCGCCAATGGCCTGTTCTTGATCGTCATACGCATATCCTTGCCGCCGGCCGGACCTTTCCCCGCGTGCGGCCCCCGACGCCTTTACCGTTATATCTTGCCGTCAATGTATATGCTTTCCGCAGTGCGGGCAGATCCTTTTCGATTCCCTTGTCTTCTGGATGGTCTCGACAAACCCGGCGCTGAGGATCCCTGTCGGGAGGGCAAACATACCTATGCCGAGGATGGCGATGATACCCGCGAAGAACTTGCCCAGCATTGTTACCGGATAAATATCTCCGTATCCCACTGTAGTGAGCGTGGTGACGGCCCACCACATGGTCGCCGGGATGCTCGAGAAGACATCCGGCTGGACCGGATTCTCGCAGTAGAAGAGTACGCTGGACGACACCACCAGGAGAAGACCGATCAGAATCGACGTTAGAACCAGTTCCTCTTTTTTCGACTCGAATACTTGCCTTATAAGGTTTAGCCTCGAATAGTACCGTATGATTTTGGCGATACGGAAAAGCCGAAGGAGCCTGAGGACTCGGAATGATCGCAGGTCGGCGCTGACAAACGGCAGATAAAAAGGCAGAATCGACAGTAGATCCACGATCGACATCCCCTGAAACGCGAATCGAATGCGCCCGCGGATGCTGCCATGAAAACGCGGAACGACGGTGCATGACCACAGTCGGGCGAGATATTCGACCGTGAAGATGATCACGGACACGATCTCAAACACATCCAGAAACGCGCCACAGCGAGCCGCAACGGACCGGATGGAACCGGCGACGGCCGCGACCACGTTCAGGAAGATCAGCGCAAGAATGGCCGCGCCGAAAAAACGGCTTGTCTTGTCGTTTTTCTGCGTGACGTCCAGGATATCCCATGTTCGTCTACGTATCTGCATCCCGGCCTCCTCTTCGGGAACGGCAGGACACCGGGGCCGCGCCCCGCGGCGCCATCCCCCGCGGTGCAAGATCGTCAGGTCCCCTTGATTTCCAGCCACTCTCTCTTCAACATCGCGTATATCACGTCATCCGCCCAGGCGCCCTTGAACCTCAGACTTTCGACGAAGTGCGCTTCCTTACGCATCCCCACCCGCCGCAGCAGAGCCAGTGACGCGGTATTCCCCGGGTCCACAGAACCATAAACTCTGTGCTTGTCCAAACGTGTAAAAAGGAATCCAAGGACAGCCGTCAGCGCTTCCGACGCGAGTCCGCGGCGATGAAATCGCGGAGACAACGTGATTCCCACCTCCACCTGGGATGGATCCTGGGCGGAGACATGAATACCGCAGTCGCCTATCAGTTCGCCGGATTCGCTGAGTACGATCCCGAGCTGAAACCATTTCCCCGGGGTGTCCGGGCCGATTTCAGACAGGTTTTCGATGAAAGAACCGATTTCCCCGGGCGATTCCGGTTCCCAGTTCTGGTATCGCGAGACCTCCGGCTTCGACCTGTAACCGAATACCGTTTCCGAATCCCGGATTTCAAGGCACCTGAGGGTCAGGCGATCTGTGACGATCGGTTCAAACGAGTTTTCCATATAAATCGCCCCGATGGGCCTGACGTGAACCCTTCGGCGGCCGGGGCGGACGCCGCCTGGGGAGTCGGAATACAATATCGATCCCGGCAATACGCGCGTGACCGGATCAAGTACGGTAATATATCATGTCCTGGATTTTGTCAAGCGGCGTACGGGAGGCGAAGGCTTCGCCGGGGGCCGTCCCTGCCGCCAGAAACCCATGATTTTCCTGATGTAATTCGCCTGTTTCCGCGATGTCAGCCTTTCCAGCAGTTTAAAACCCACGTCGACCGCCGTCGAAGGATTCCGGGAAGTGATGACATTCTTATCGACGACGACAGGCTCATCGACCACCCTTGCTCCGAATCCACTCAGCGTTTTTTGACGAATTCCGTTATTCCCGTTATATGTAGTGGCTTTTTTACCTTTCAGGATTCCGCTTTTCCCGAGAGGCAGCGCCGCGACACAAATCGAGGCGATGATTTTTCCGCCCGAATGAAAATTCCTTATTGTCCGCTGAAATTTCTCGTCATATGCATCGCGATAAAACGAATATTCCTCGAAACCTCCGGGGATGGCGAGCGCGTCAAAGTCGTCCACGGAAATTTCATCGATTGTCTTGTCGACGGTGACGGTCATATCGAACGTGCTCCTGACCTGTTTCTGCAGGGCGCACGTGACCAGTTCGGTCGTTCCGTCTCCATCGACGAAATTCCATCCAAGAATGTCGATGAACGCGCTTGCCTCATAGATCTCGAACCCGTTTGCCAGCAGCAGCAAGGTTTTACTCATTCGGCACTCCCGTCATTCCCGTTATCGGCGCTTTCCTTCGGAAAACCCGCCGGCCGCGGCCGGCCACGTCATTCGCGTTCACTCCTCTATCTTCTCCACGACTATCGTGCAGTGGGTCACCAATGCCGCAAGGGCGCCAAGCGCTGCCAGTACCGGCACCAGCACGGTCCCAACCACACCCAGGGTCAGGGGAATTTCAATCAGGCTCATTCCCGCTCCATCCTTGATCGTGATGCGCCGGATGTTTCCCTCATGCATCAGGCGCTTGACGGTCTCGACGACCTTGTCGCCGTTTACCTCGAACTCCTCGGTCCTGGTTTTCCTGTCATCCATGACATTCCTCCCCAAGTGTGCCGTCTTCACCGGCAACCCGCAATCAGCCGGCTTTTCCATTTAACATATCTATATAGGCACAGTCTATCAAATCCGATTTTGAGATTCCCATTTCCTTCATAAGCGTATTCGCGATTTGCCGCCCTTCCGCTTCGGACTGGCCCTCAGCGAGCACGACTTCCAGCTCGATGAACCGCCCCAATCCCTCCACTTCATCCAGATGAATCCTCGTCTGATCGCAGACGTACAGTGTCCTTACCTTTTTTACGATTCCGGCGATCCCCAGCGCTTCGGCGAGAACTGCTTTCAACTTCCCGGGCGAAGCGGTCTCCGATATCACGTAGCTGCTTTCGCTTGGTTCCGCGCTATCGATTCTTTTATAAAAAATCAGTTCCCCGTCGTTATCCGAGAATTTCCGAAGTTTCAGCCGGCCGCTGCGGCAATTAAAAAATGTGTCCTCCTGAATGATCACGACCGGACCTGCGCCCGATAATCTTTCGGCATCCGCCCGGGCGGTTTCAGAATTCCTCGAGTAAGCCTTGATTTCAATGTTGCGTCCGGTCATATCGTTCAAACTTCCGATCGCCCGGCACGATCTTCCGGGCGACATCCTTCGGTGTCTTCTTTGCCTTTGCGAGGATGTAAAGATCATCTTACACCGGTCCCCGGTTTCCACGCGATTGCGATCGATGCTCCATCGAAAAAGTCATCGATGACAGTCGATTCGGCGTACAAGTCTATCACATTTACGAGACGAATTGCAGGACAATCCGTGATCGTCCCGGTACCGGCCCGGCGGGCCGCGGGCGCAGCGCCCGTCCGCGCCAGAATCTTCCGGCCGAGGATAGCATCCAGGCGGTTTTCGTCGGCTCCCTTCCTCAGCGGCCTCGCTTTCCATGCATTCACTATTTCAGCCCTTGCCCCGTCCGCACCGGGTCCGGTTTCGACCCTGCCATCCGCCATAATTAAATAGTCCGCGTCATGAGCAATAAAATTCCCGGGTGGTGAAACAACATTACGATTCTCCCGGAGTAAAGGTCGATTATTGGAGGACTGTCACAGCCCCCTTTCCATCAGTATACAAGCGCCTATTCCTGAAGACCCGCGCAGGGATGCGAATATCGATCGCCCAGTCGATGTCGAATCTTCTTTTCCCCATATCTTTTCACCAGTCGCTTGCCCGCGTTCCGCGCGCCGGCCGGAACCCGGTTCGGGGATTAAATTTGCGTTGACTTCGAATAGAATTAACTGTACAATACGGTCCGTAATGGCGGCATCTCCGTAATCGTGTCTTGCCTCTTCGGAATTATCTGGGGGGGGAATTTCGATGAAAAGAGTAATGGCGCTTTGTGCCGTATCCGTCGTCTGCCTTGTTATCTCAATACCCGCATTTTCAAGGGAAATCGACAAAACTGGACTTCGCATCATGCGCTCGCTTCAAGACAACGAGAATCCGGTCAATATCGACCAGGGAGCAAGGGGACTTGTTACCGCGGCCGCGGTCGATTCGTACTGCCTTGTCTGGTACGATTTCGAGACGTTGAACTGGCAGGGATGGGTGGTCGAGAGTACTACGGCTCAACACAACACCTTTTTCCACGTGGATGATTTCGCCGGACTCGGCGGCGGCAACTACGGCGGACTGACGCCGCTTGAAGGCACAAAATCGATGTGGTGCGGTTCGCGTGCCGATCTCGATCCTCGGGCCATGGCGCAATCCTGGTACCTCTGCAGTTGGGAAAGCGCTCCCGGATACGGAAACAGCTGGGACCAGTCGATTACAACCTGCCCGATTACCGTGGCTGGCACTCTCACCTTGTCGTACAAAGGCCGATTCGATTCGGAAACGGATTATGACGGAACAAGCGTGGAATACGACGACGGAGACGAAAACTGGATCGAGCTTGCGGCCTATGACGGCTACGTCGACACATCCGCCGTTCATACGATGCTTCTCAGCAAATCCGCCACGAAGCTGCGTTTCCATTTCATGTCGGACGGCGCCTGGTCCGACGAGGACGGCGAATGGGACACCGACGGCGCCGCCATCATAGACGACATCACCGTGTCCGATGCCCTGGGACCGATAGATCACGAAGACTGGGAAGGAGAGGCGCTCGACACCATGGCGTCTGATAACGGATTCTGGTCCGCCTCTGCCGCCGAAGATTACTACTCCTTTGCAGGCCTGGCTATAGGACTCGTCGATAGAGATCCCTGCAACCGGAACTCGGGCACGCAGATTACCTTTTTCCAGGGTTCCACGTATCCGAGCTCTGAATATCCCGGCTTGTTCAATACTCCGTTCTGCACCGGGCCGGGCGGGACGGAAGCTCCATGTCAGAATGAAGCCGTCCTCTCCCCCGTCATCGAGTGGGACATGTACAGCAGCAACCGCGACGAGAACCAAGATACGCCCATCCCAACGGCCGTTCTTCCGGACCTTGGTGGAACGGTGCTGGAATTCTGCGTCATGAGGGATCTTCCGCTGGCCAATCTCGTCTTTTATACGTGGAAAATCCGCGAAATCATAGACGGCTGCCCGGGGGGATGGCATGGGCGCAGTTCATATTACTACGGTGGCGACGCGGATTTTGCCCAGCTTTCATACGACGTGAGCGATCTTGTGGGCGCCAATCCGATCCAAATCAAACTGGGAGTAATCGACATGTGCGACGCCTGGTTCTCGGAGTACGGAGACTGCGCTTCTCATACACCGGCTCCATGGTTCGATTCGGTCCGGCTCTACAAGTACGATACGTCCGGTCCCCGGTGGTCGTACCGGGATCTCGACCTGTTCCAGGACAACTTCCCGGGCGAGGAATTCAATATCGAGAGCTGGGTCAGGGCCGATTGCGCCAACGATATCAGGGCTGGCGACGATCCCGTCATCGACCCCGGCGATTCGGTCGTCGTTTCGTGCGGCGCACAGTACGCCGGCGGTCTCGATACTCTCGCAACAGGCGAGGACAGGGTCTACTGCCACGTCCGTGCGCAGTATATCGGCCCGAGCCCGATCAAGCCCGACCTTTTCGGGCCGTCCATCCAGGGAACGTACGGAACGTACGTCAGCGACGACGGCGCCGGGTGGACCGTTTTCCTCATGCCGAAAGCCAGGACGGCATCCGGCAGCACCGTCGACGGAAAATACATGTTCGATCTGAACGATTCCCTCCTGACCAGGGGATACGAGGTCGACTACTACTTCAAGGCCTTTTCGATCGACGGCACCAGCTCGTGCCTTCCCGAAACGGCGGAAGAGACGGGCGGGGACATCTTCGAGTTCACCTGCCTGCCCACTCTGAACTCCGAAACAATGTACGTGGACGATTTTCACCGGAGGGGTACTTTCGCCGGAGCAGCCCAGGTCTACTGGGATGCGACGTTCCAATTCCAGCCCGATCGATACGATGTGAACGACCCCAGTTCGCTTGTCAGCAACGGGCCTGGTGGCCGGGCATCCAACTACCATATGGTCAACAACTACGAAATTATCATCTGGGATTCGGGAAACCTGCAATCCGGGACCATAAGCGAGGGTACCGGCTATAGCGACAAGAGCAACGACGCGCGGATGTTGATCGACTGGATGGACCAGTCAGAACACAAAGTTGGCCTCTGGGTCATGGGCGACGACGTGGCCAGCGATCTTTCCGGTTCATCGGCGACCTGCGCTCTCGAGCTGCTCTCCACAAAATGCGGCGTAACGCTTGTGAACGGCAGTTACTTCGACCTGACCGGCGGCCGTTCGGCGGGCGGAGTGGTATCACCCGGGGTGACCGGTCTCGGTATCTATGCCGGCATTACCTACTACGCGTTCGGCGGCTGCCCGATAATAAACCATTTCGACGCACTTGAGACATGTGGGGGAAGTCAATACTCGCTGCGGTTGCCGGATTTCGAGGACAAAGAATATTATATCGGAATCTCGAACGAGCAGCTCAACTGCATGGGAGAGCCGTCGCGAACGTCATGGATCGGCCACAGCATGATGTATGTACGCAACGGTAACAACGAGACTCCGGTGAGGGACGATCTGTTCGAAGCGACTTGGATCTTCTTCCATGAAGAGACCTTCTGGACAGACGCTGGCGACATAGTGCCCCCGCGGTACGCCCTGATGCAGAATCATCCGAACCCGTTCAACCCTGCGACGACGATCTCGTTCGATCTTCCCGCGAAAGCGAAGGTGAACCTCAAGATCTATGACGTTGCGGGGCGGCTGGTCAGAACCCTTGCCGAAGGGCAGTGGGACGCCGGCCGGCATTCGATCATCTGGGACGGCCGAAACAAACTCGGGTCGATAGTGGCGAGCGGGATCTATTTTTACAGGCTCGATACCCCTTCGTTCCAGAGCACTAAGAAGATGGTGTTGCTTCGCTAAATCCCTCTTTGAAAAAAGAATTGAGATTAATTTTTTGCATTTTCCGCCGAATACGATAATATGCCGGTATAAGGGTTTATTCACGGGATTGCCGTTCCCTGCGATGCCGGCTTCGAGTACCGGCTTGCGTTCGCCCGTGCGGGATGTCAGCGGGCCGCGCGTTGCCGCCGGAAATCAAAGGAGCGGACATTGACCACACTAATGAAGGAGAAGGGTTCCATGGCGAAGAAGGTTTCACAGTGCCCCAAGATGCCCGACCCCAAGAAGATTAAATCGATCGGCATCCTCACCGGGGGCGGCGACTGTCCCGGTCTGAATGCCGTGATAAAAGGGCTTGTCCGCGCGGCGACCGGAAGCTACGGATGGAAGGTCACCGGCGTCGAGGACGGATTCGACGGCCTGCTGGAGTGCAGGGGGTGCGATCTGAGTTCCAGCGACATGTCGGGGCTGCAGCTTCGCGGCGGAACCATCCTCGGCACATCCAACCGCGGCAACCCGCTGATGTACCCGGTCAGGGAAAACGGAAAGAGCTATCTCAAGGATGTCACCGGCGAGATCGTCGCCAATATTAAAAAGATGGGGATCGAGGTACTCGTCGCCGTCGGCGGGGACGGGACGATGAAGATCGCGCAGGCTCTCTTCGAAAAGGGCATCCCCGTTGTCGGCGTTCCGAAGACGATAGACAACGATCTCGACGTGACCGACGTCACCTTCGGCTTCAACAGCGCGGTGACGATCGCCACCGACGCCCTCGACAAGCTTCACACGACGGCCGAAAGCCACCACAGGCTCCTGGTACTCGAGGTGATGGGGCGCGACTGCGGATGGATCGCCCTCGAGGCCGGCATCGCCGGCGGGGCCGACGTGATACTCATACCGGAGATCCCGTTCGACATCAACACCGTTTGCGACCACATTCTCGCGCGCAAGGAACGCGGCAAGAGATTCAGCATCGTGATCGTCGCCGAGGGGGCCTATCCCCTGCGGGGAAGAAAGGTCTACGAGCAGGAGCCCGGCGCCGACGGGGCCCCGGGACGTCTCGGTGGAATAGGCCGGTGGGTGGCCGAGAAGATAGGCATGCTCGCGAAGATGGAGACAAGGGTTACCGTCCTCGGACATATCCAGCGAGGCGGCACACCCACCACGTACGACCGGATCCTCGCGATGCGTTTCGGCGTGGAGGCGGCGAATCTCATAGCTCAGGGAAAGTTCGGATACATGGTCTGTCTCAAGGGAAGAAACATCGCCGCTGCCGAGATAAAATCGGCCGTCAAGCACCTCAAGCGGGTCGATCCCGACAGCCAGATGGTCAGGACCGCCGAGGCCCTGGGCGCGTCGATGGGCAGGCCTGTTTGAGTGGATCGCCGGAGCGCATCAGCCCTTCCAGCGACGGGCCGGGGTGAAACGGAACGCGGGAGAAAAATAAATCGCCGCAGCCATGAGAATAAAGGCCGAGTCCTCTATCAGCTTTTTCCAGGCGTATGTCGCCCCGAAACCGCAGCCGCAGTCGAAATAGATCTTCATCAGCGGCGTGCCTTCGGCGTTCATCACGCCGACGGTGCGCCATGTTATCATCGCGAGGAATACGGCGTTCAGCGCTGCCAGTATAAGAGCCGTTCCCCTGAGAAATACCCCGGCAAGAAGCGATAACCCGCAGAACAGCTCTATCCACGGCAGGGCGATCGCCACCGTGTACAGCAACGGACCTCTTTCGAGGACATGGTACATCCTTATCTCATCGGCGAACATCAGCGGCTTGCCTATTTTCTGCAGTGCGGCGTATATGAAAACGGCGCCAAGGACGACCCTGACGATCGCAATGACGTATTGGTTCCCCGCGACTGCGGCCGCGCGCGAGCGCCGGCCCCCGATCGCCGCGATATCGTTCTCGAAAAGATAATCCCTCAGTCTCATGTTTCTCCCGATCCCGTATGATTCCGCTCCCGATCGCCCCTCTCGACCGGCATTCCCGCCTCCTCCCAACCCTCGAAACCCCCTCTATAGACCAGTATCCTGAAATACCCCATCGCAAAAAGTTCCTTTGCCAGCAACTCCGAATCCTCGCACATCGGGCCGCTGCAGTATATCGCTATCTCGCTCTCGAAATCCAGGTAGGGCGTCACGCTTGCGATGTGCCGCCCGAATTCATAATAGTCCAGCAGTATCGCGCCGGGCACGTGCCCTTCCCTGTAATCGGCCGCCGTGCGGGCGTCGATCACCACTCTCCCGGAATCCACGACCCCCGCGAACCTCTGAAGATCGATCACCCTGATCGCCTCCGGCGCCGCCTCCGCCGGTTCGTCCGGCTTAACGTCCTCGACGACCGGCACATCGACGATCTTCCTGAAAGGATTTATTCCATTCCCGGAAAAGGTGTTATAAATAAACGCAGCCGCCGTCCCTACTACGGCGACGACCGCTGCCTGCAATATCGCGCATTTAAACCTGTTCATAGGCAACAATATACATATGACAAGCCCTGAAAGCAATAAGCCCGGTCGGGCATTTTTTACTTATATGCCGTGGCAGCCCGATTTCGCCGCCCGTTTTATTAAATTCCGCGGGCAATAAAAAATTCCCGAAAATTCATCGCCTCGAAAATTATCACTTTCGTATACACATGACTGCAGGATGCACGTATAATGTACCGGAACCCTAGCCCTACAGCGGAGATGATTTTGAAGAAAAGACTGGAAACCATCCTGTTGTCGCAGATCGGACCGGTCCGGGATTCCCCCTTCTGTTTCAGGTATGTTCTTCCGGGACGCGAAACCGCGGAAGGACCCGGCCGAGACCTGATCGATTCGATAACAAGTCGCGGAATAATAAATCCGCCGATCCTGGCGCCGGCCCCCGGCGAAGGCGCGGGGAAAATCATAGTAACCGGCCACAGGCGCATCGCCGCCGCAGCGGCGGCTGGAATAACATCATTCGAAGGCCTGGTCGCCGAGGCGCCGCGCCTGGAACTGCTCCACCTCTGGCTCGAGGATGCGGCATCGGGCCCGCCGCTTTCGGAGCTCGATAAATTACTTCTTTCCGCCAGGGCACGGAACCTCGCCGGCGAAGATCTTCCGCTTATGCTGCCCGCCCTTTCGCGGATATTCGGCCGGGAAATGACCCTTGAAATCGCCGGCAGGCTTGCCCGCCTCCTCGACCTCGGCGCCGGCACCCGAAAAGCCCTTCATGACTGCGCCGTGTCGACCGGCGACCTGCTCCTTCTTGACGCTCACCCCGCGATAAGCGCGCCGCGGGCGGTTGAAATGCTGGCGGCGGAGAGGATGAGCCGGGGGCTGCGGAAGGAAACGGTCAGGCTGATGCTGTTTCTCGCCGACCAGGGAAGGGACAAGTGGGACTCGTTTGAACTCCTCCGTCGATCGCCCTGCGCCGGCGCCGCGAAGCCTCTTCGCGAGGCGCTTCAACGCGCGTGCCGCCCGACCCTCGAAAAGGATCTTTCCGAGATCGGCGGGATCGTGGCGGGGATGGGACTTCCTACCGAAGCATCGATCCGGATTCCCGGGAACCTGGAGGGGGACAGCGTCAGGCTGGAAATAAGGATACGCGACGAAAAACGCCTCGGAGACGCTCTCGAAAAGGTTCGCCGCAGCCTCGACGAAGGCCGCATGGGAAGGATTCTCGACATTCTCAAGGGAAAATGACCTCGGTGGACAGATGATTCCCGGGAAACCGACGGCCCGGCAGAGCGCCCAAAAACGCCACAAAACGACAATCAGGCACAAAAAACGGGGGATGCGTGTGGGGCTGAGCGTTCCGGGTTTGACAACGTTCAACTTTTAATCGCATCCCCTGTAAGTATTACGGAACCGGTCCGATAAAGTTCCCTTTCGGAGCGGATGGGGAGTAAAAATATTTTCAACGCTCAGATACCGGGGATCACATGCCCGCCGCCTTCCATTCGTTGATCTTTTTCCTGAATATCGCCGCATCGGGATCTGTCGGGACATATTCGAGGTATTTCTCGAAAGCCTCCCTGGCTCCCTGGTAGATCCTCATTTCCTCGCAAAGATTGCCCAGATCCTTGTACATCCACGGCATGTCCCTCTGTACCCTCGCTTCGTCCATTTTCAGGAGTTTTTCGATGGTCATGATCCGGCTGGCGACATTGTCCGTTTCCTTGTACGCCTGGTACATCACGGTCCTCAGGGCGAAATCCTTCGGCCTCTTCTGAGCGACCATTTCAAGGTACACCAGCGCTTCATGGTAGTCCCACGCGCTGAAAAAGAAGATTCCTTTCTGGTAATCGAGTTCCTCCTCGGGCACAAGTCCTTTGATCGCGGGCGAGTTCAGTATTTTTTTCCCATCTTCAATTCTCCCGTTTGCGCCGAGAACCCTTGCCAGCTGGAAGAAACCCTTCAGGTAGCCTGTATCGATATCGTACGCCTTTATAAGCGATCCCGCAGCGCCCTCGCCGTCACCTCCGAAACCCTGGGCAACGGCGCGCGAATAATGCAGGCCCGCTTCTCCGGGGGATCTCTCGGTCAGGTGATCGTAAAGGGCGATCGCCCTGTCGTACCTTCCCGCGATAAGCGCGTCCTCGGCCTCGATCATCATTTCGTATTTTTGCGGAAGCGCCCCGTCAAGTATGCCGGGATCGGCGGCTATCTCGCTTATAACATCGCCGAAGTATCTGATGTCGTATGGAACCGCTCCCGCAATCGAGGCGAGATTGATCGAAATCTGCGTGGCCATGATCTGTTTTCTCTTCAGGGTGCGCAGAAAATCGAGCAATATCCTGGTCCCCATCCTACCCTCTTTATCCTGTGCCTTCTGACCGATAAAAAAACCGAGATCGATATCCACGATCGCCGTCTCTTTCGGCCCCACCTCGAGATCCTGCAGGTTGGTCACGGTGATGGGAACCCCGTCTATCGTCCCGTGCACATATTTGCCGTCGGCGGTAAAATCGGACAAGTCGACTTTCGAGTAGGGCCTCTTCGTATAAAGGACATTTTTTAACATCTCCACGGAACCCCCGCCCACCGACACTGTCGCCGGCAGCACCCAGATGACCTTTTTATAGATTCCGGCCTTGTACCCCAGGTTGATCGTTCCCCCATTTTCAATGACGCCGGCTATCTGGTCTATGACCAGCACGTTCTTGCGCTTCAGGTGGTCGGCCGCATTTTTCATCGTCTCCGCGTAGCTGCCCGGAAAGACCCTCATGTCGTCCGAAGAGTCTATGTGTATCAGAACATCCGCATTCCTGTCCGTTATAACCCATGATTGAAGCACCTCGGCATTTGTCTCCGCCTTTGAAGTGCTTTTTATGGAATCCCGCAGCAGCATCGTATTTTTTTGACCGCATCCCGGTATCGACAGGATCGCGACGATCGCCAGGGCGAGACTCGCGGGCCGGATTCCATTTATTTTTGTCATTTTCCCTCCAAGGTTTTCCTTTTCCCTGCTCTTGTCCCGGGGGTGCCGGGTACGGGCCACCGGCCTTACGCGCGGTATATACGAGCCCTGTCAAGGACGCCGGCCGCATAAGAACTCCCGCGGCGATATTTTGACGATAAAGATAGTCCATCCATATGCCGAATTAAAGATAAGATTTCGGTTTCTTGACATATGGTCCCGGGCGGCTATATCCTTGAATCCGGCGGACGAGGAAAGGGACCGGCCGCCGCGTGCGGTTTTTCACGGAGGATTTCATAATGTTTCGAGGACTTCTTGTTGAAAACGATTCGAAAATAATTTTTGTCGTGATGGACGGGGTAGGCGGCATAAGGGCTCCCGGGTTTCCTCAAACGGCGCTCGAGGCGGCCCGCACGCCCAACCTCGACACGATCGCCCGGGAATCGGCCTGCGGCAGGAGCATGCCCGTATCGCGCGGGGTGACCCCGGGAAGCGGCCCGGCTCATTTCGCGCTTTTCGGATATGACCCCTTCGATCCGGTCAACAACGCCGGCAGGGGGGTCGTGGAAGTGACGGGGGCGGGATTCGATCTGATGGATAACGATATTGCGATAAGAGGCAATTTCGCGACGATGAACTCCGGCGGAGTTCTCACCGACAGAAGGGCCGGACGCATACCGCACGAAGAGGGCGTGAGGATATGCCGCAAACTATCGGAGACCATCAGGGAGATCGACGGAGTCGAGATCATCATCATGCCTGTTCGGGAGTACAGGTTCGGGATCGTCCTTCGAGGCGACGGGCTCTCCGCGGAAGTGGAGGAGACCGATCCGCAGGTCACCGGGGAAAAAGCCCTTTTCCCGGCGCCTCGAATCCACTCGGCCGAACGGACATCGCAAATAATCGCCGGGCTTGTCGGCAAAATCAACGACGCGCTGAAAGACGAGAAGAAGGCAAATACCGCGCTGATGCGCGGAATCTCCCGGAAACCGTCGATCGAGCCGTTTTTCGACAGATACCTTCTTCGCGGAGCGGCCGTGGCCGCATATCCTCTTTACAGGGGCGTCGCGAGGCTCTGCGGCATGGATCTTTTCGATACCGGATTCAGCCCGGCCGAGGAATTCGAAACGGTAAGATCGATCTACCACAGCGACCATGACTTTTTCTTTATTCACATCAAGAAAACCGATTCCTACGGCGAGGACGGAAACATCGATGGGAAAATAAAGGTGATCGAGGATGTGGACGCGCGAATCCCCGCTCTTCTCGACCTGGATCCGGACGTGCTGGTGGTCACGGGCGACCACTCGACTCCGTGCGCGATGAAAAGCCATTCATGGCATCCGGTCCCGTTCATGATCAGGTCGAAAAACTGCGGGCAGGACGCAAGCGCGAGATTCTGCGAGTCGGAATGTGACAGGGGGTCGCTCGGGATCTTCCCCGCGATGACCATCATGGAAATGGTCATGGCGAACGCCGGAAGGTTGAAAAAATTCGGGGCTTAGCGGAGCCCGGAGAGCTACCGCACATGGCGGAAGGTCGTCGCGGTCTTCTCCAGGATTTCCATGTTGCCTGTCTCTTTTTCAAGTATATTCCCCGCGTTGGTGGACATCCGGATCGAATACACCTTTCCGCCGTCCACGATCATCGCCCAGGTCCACAGTCCGGATCCCACCACCTTCGATTCCCTGGAATATCCCCAATCGCCGTACACGGCAAGGGCATCGAGCCCGCCCACCACGATCTTCTTCGAACCTTTAATGTTCATATCGATCTGATCGTCCGCGCCAAGATAGTCCGCTATCGCGTCGTGGATGTCCTGCCTGATGACCTCGGCCCTGCTTGTCGGCTGCCAGGAAACATCAAGTTCGGAGTACCCGTCTTCGTTTTGAAGAATCCAGAGCAAGCGCCCTCTTTGCGCGTCCCCTCCGCCGTCACTGGCCGCGAAAGCACCCGGCAGATCGAACCTGAAATCCGGATCGACCACCTCGAAAAGATATTTTCTATAGATTGATTGGAGATTGAACGGAACCATGTTCGCCTGCAGATATCCCGCGGCCGAAGGGATATCGACGGTCTTTACTGCTTCGGAAAGCGTCTTCATCCGTCTGATCGCCGTCTTCCCGGCCGTTATCATCGCGTCGAGATATTCCACCTGTCTTGCCAGCGCTTCCTTCCCGCAGACATTTCCCTGGCCCGGCACGACCCTTTCAATGCCCATCCCCTGGAGTTTTCCGAGAATCGCCTTCCAGTTCGCGAAATCGGCTCCCTGATCGCTCATGTTGACGTGGTATCCGTTGCTCACCAGGCCCCCGGCGAATACCGTCCGCGCCGACGGAACGAAAACGAAGACATCCCCCGCAGTGTGTCCCGCCCCAAGATGATAAAGTTCCACGGCTATCCCGCCCAGGTCGATCCTGAGCCTGTCATCCATCAACGAGTCCGGAAGCACCATTCTTACGTTCATGAGTCTGCGCCAGGTTTCCGGTTTCTCGTCCCGGTAATACTGCATGTAGATCGGCGTGTATTTCTCGATGGCGTCCCTTGTTTCGGGTCTGGCGATTATCGACGCGCCCCTGTCGCTGAACGCCGAATTTCCCCAGGTATGATCCGGATGATAATGGGTGTTTATCACGTACCTGACCGGAAGATCGGTCAACGATCTTATCGATTCGTACAATTGTCCGGCCAGTTCCGGGGTTTGCCTCGAATCGACGACCAGCACGGCTTCGTCTCCGACGACAAATCCCGAGTTGGCGCCCAGGCCTTCGTCGGCCGAAGGCCCCGCGGCTATAAAGGCGTATACATTATCGGCCACCCTGACAAGCCCCGTGCTTTTAATGTCGCCCTTCGAGCAATGAATCCCGAAAAGGGCACTCGCCAGAATCACAACGAGGCAGGAGCGTTTTTTCATCCGCCGTCCCCCTTTTTATCTCAAGATTGCCCCGCAATACACAGGGTTACCGGTGGCGTGTCTTCCACGCGCCACGGCTCCTTCCGGGATCGAGACACCCTTGCGGCGCCGGGGTCCACTGCCCCTTCGCTCCGGCGCGGCCGGCCTTAAGGCAGGACCACTAGTGTCTCCCTGCCATCGCCCGTTCAGGCACTAACCCAGCGTCTTGTCGATCCAATCCTTGAAGAATCCTTTCGGAGCGGCGCCTGAAACCGAATCGACGACCTTTCCGCCCTTTATCATCTTGAACGTGGGGATGCTCATGATCCCGTATTTGACCGCCAGGTTGGGCGTCTCCTCGGTATTGACCTTCACGAATTTCACTTTACCTTCGTAATCTTTGGCCAGTTCTTCCACCACAGGCGCCACCGCCTTGCATGGGCCGCACCAGGTCGCCCAGAAATCGACCACCACGGGAATCGCCGAATCGAGCACCTGCTCCTGGAAATCATTTTCGTTCACATGCACGACCTTGTCACTCATCCTGGTTCCTCCTTGGCTCTGCCTTGCCGCATCCGCAGCTGTTGAGGCAATTAAGTACGTTTATAACATTTCTTTCCCTGAGGCTATAGAAAACTTTGGGGACCTCTTTCCTGCGCTGAACGACATCGCTCATACGAAGCTGCTTTAGCTGTTGCGACACCATTGACTGCTTCATCCCTGTCGCTTCGCAGATCTGCGACACCGTGAGCTCACGGGCGGAGAGAAGATTGACGATCCTGAGTCTTGCCGGGCTGGCCAGAACCTTCAGCAGATCGGCAAAACGCTCTATCTCCGTTTCCGACAACGGCATATTCAAGCCGTCAAAACCCATTGTTTTTCCCTCTACGTAAATACATTTGTATATTAGTATATATTAATATTACACTTTGTCAATAGTAAATTGATATATTTTTTCTGATGAGATTT
Organism: Candidatus Krumholzibacteriota bacterium; assembly: GCA_041309605.1. Taxonomy (GTDB): domain Bacteria; phylum Krumholzibacteriota; class Krumholzibacteriia; order Krumholzibacteriales; family Krumholzibacteriaceae; genus JALOPX01. Next base: position 13,157 of record JBFYZH010000048.1, on the reverse strand, counting down.
CCCGCCGGCCCGGCGGCACCGAGGCCTGCCGGCATGTACATATTTCCAGGATACCGGACTATTTCCCATTTCCCTTGACCTTCCCGGGCGGATAAAATAGATTCGCTTCAAAAGGGGATGGGCGATCGACGCACCTTCTCCACGCGAGTTTTATATCCCATATGGGCTGTGGCTCAAGGAGGTCGGGAAAGATGATGGAGGGACTGTACGTCGCTCTGGTCACGCCATTCAAAAAGGACGGCAGCCTGAACGAGGACAAGCTGCGCGAGCTTGTACGTTTTCATATCGATGCCGGTACGGACGGGCTGGTCCCCTGCGCTACGACCAGCGAGAATCCGACATATACGTGGCAGGAGCATTTCAGGATCATCGAGATCGTCGTCGAGGAAGCGGCGGGCAAAATCAAGGTGGTGCCGGGATGCGGCACGAACTCGACCGTGAAATCGATCGAGAATATAACAAAGGCCCGCGAACTCGGGGCGGACGGCGCGATGGTCGTAACGCCATACTACAACAAACCGACACAGGAAGGGCTCTACGCCCATTTCATGAAACTCGCCGACGACGGCCAATTACCACTGATGCTCTACAACGTCCCCGGAAGAACCGGCGTCAACATGAAACCTTCGACGGTGGCGCGGCTTTCGAAGCACGACCTCATCGTCGCGTTGAAGGAGGCAAGCGGCTCGCTCGAACAGATGTCTGAAATTATCCTTCTCAGCGAGGACCGTATCAACCTTCTTTCGGGCGATGACGGGATCACGCTTCCGATCCTTGCCGTCGGCGGAGTCGGAGTCGTGAGCGTGGTCGGCAACATCGTGCCGAAGGACGTTGTGGCGATGATAACGGCCTTCAACAAGGGCAAGCTGGACGAGGCGCGAAGACTCAGCTACAAACTTTTCCCGCTCTGCCAGGCGATGTTCCTCGAGACGAACCCGATGCCGGTGAAGGAAGCGATGAACCTGCTCGGGATGGGCGTCGGAGACGTAAGGCTTCCTCTTGTGAGGATGCTGCCTGAAACCATGGAAAAACTGTCGAAGGCTCTTACCGCTTACGGGCTGAAGGTGAAAGTCCCAGCGAAAGCCTGACGCGGCCGGACTTCAGAACATGGGTCCCGCCTGATCCCGATATTGCGGGACCTGAAAGGACTGGCAAATGATAAATGTCGTTCTTACCGGCGCGCTGGGACGGATGGGCCGAATGGTTGCCGAAGAACTCGAAGGCGACGCGGACACAAGGGTCGCCGGCGCCGTCGGATCGCCCGGCCATCCCGGGATCGGCAGCGTCTTCCACGGTGTTCCCGTCGTATCGACTCTCGACGAGATCGTTGAAGACGCCGACGTGGTTGTCGATTTTTCATTTCCCGACGCGACAATGAAATTCCTTTCCGTCTGCGCCGGCGCGGGCAAACCCTTCGTCTCCGGCACGACCGGGCTTTCCGCCGATCAGATGAAAACGGCCGCTGGACTATCGTCGAAGACGGCCGTTCTCATCAGTCCGAACATGTCGCTCGGCGTTAATCTTCTTTTCCGCATAGCCGGGGAAGCCGCGAAGGCCCTCCCCGATTTCGACATAGAGATCGTCGAGACCCACCACAACAAGAAGAAGGATTCCCCGAGCGGCACCGCGGCAAAGATCGCCGATATCGTGAAAAATGTCAGGCCTGACAGTCGCTGCGTCTACGGCAGGGAAGGGCTGGTCGGCGAAAGAAAGAACGGGGAGATAGGAATGCATTCGATCCGCGGGGGCGACGTCGTCGGCGAGCACACCGTCATCTTCGCCGGCGAGGGGGAGCGCTTCGAACTTTCGCACAAGGCCCATTCGCGGAAGACCTTCGCCAGGGGCGCCCTTCGCGCCGTGCATTTCATAAATGGAAAACCGCCCGGCCTCTACACGATGGCCGACGTGCTGGGGTTGTGATTTTAAAGACGCACAAAGCGGGTACAGTAAGGCGGACACGATAAACGGAAGGGACAGGAGGCACACGATGGGAGACAAAGGCGGCAAGAAGGATAAAAACAAGCACCAGAAACAGGATGACAGCAAGCGGAAACAAAAGGCAAAAGACAACAAGGACAGGCAGCCGAAACAAATGCCGAAATAGCGCGGGACAGGGCGCAATAAACAAAAGCCCTGCACATCTGCACGGAAAAAAGTCGAGGGAAGCCGGATATCCGGCTTCCCTCTTTATTTTGACCGTTGCCCCGCCCTATCTGCGGCGCACGGTTGTACCCCAGCTTAAACTCTAGTATGGGCGGCTGCCGCTCGCGCCGCGGCTGTCCGTGCGAGGGCGCGCCTCGTTTACCTTGAGCGTGCGACCCATGAACTCCTTGTCGTTCATCTTGTCGATGGCAACCCTGGCCTCGGCGTCGTTCGACATCTCGACGAAACCGAAACCCTTTGCGCGGCCGGTGTCCCTGTCCGTGATGATCGCAACGGAATCAAGCGTTCCGTGCGCTTCGAAAGCTTTCCTGAGATCGCTTTCCTGTGTGTCAAAAGACATGTTTCCAACATAAATCTTCATTACAGCCTCCTACAGGCCTTAAACGTAAAATAACATCAAACAGATATTTTTCCGGAATACTTACAAGTCCCCTAATGGAGATGATTAACTGGATAGGTCTCGTCGATCGTCTTTATAGGTCAATTGCACTCAAATCAATCCCGAATCCATCCGTTTCGAGAATAATATACTACAATTTTTCCGAAATACAAGTCCTAAATCCAATATTGTAGATTGTTTTAGGATATGTGGGAAAGGCCGGGTACCGCCCGCCTTATAAAAATGTGTCCCGGCTGAGCCACGCGCCTTGTATGCGGACGCGGGATGGATACACAATTACCGGATATGGGAGCGAACTCCTGATGGCAACCTTCGCGGGCGGACAATGATCGATTGCGAGTGGCTCTCCCGGATACTCCCCCGGGCATTGCCTGCAAGGCGGATGGATTGAACGGAATGGACAGGCGATGAGCCGCATCATTTATACGGCTCGAGGATCAATATTTCCGCTTCCTTCCACGGATAATCATCTTCATGTTCCATGATCCCGCTGCTGATCGTATAGTATCCCGCTTCCAGGACGGGCAGTGTCCCGCCGGGAACGGAAAAGACTATCCTGTTTTTGTACCCCTGCCTCATCGTAAAATGATTCGCATTCGGGTAACATGAAGGATATTCATATACCAGTTCACCATCATCATTTTCGATTCTGAAGCCGAAATGATCCGCACAATCGAAATCAAGTTCGATATCAGTGCCGTAATTGGCGATCTCCAACGATAAATCGGTGTTCTGTCCACGATACATCCTGTCGAGCGACAGGCTCATGTCCATCACAAATCCTGTCGGGGGCGGAGTGGGGGTAAAAGACCCTTCCTGCGAGCACCCGAACGCGCCGCAAAGAACACTCAATGCAGCCAGACATAAAATGACTTTCATTGAATTTCTCCTTCGTTGTCCAGGTGAGTTCTGATATAAATATAGCGATTAATTCGTAATCATCAATAAGCAATTGCGGTGATCTTTTCCCATAAACGTAACCCCGGTCATGGTTGCGGATGCCTTGACATCGCCCCGGAATTCGATTATCCTCTGGTGGCACGTTAACTGACGCTGTAAGAACACGATACAGGAGATAAATATGCACGGCGCTTACATGAACAGGTATCTGTCCGTGGATCTTGGAACCGGCGAAACATCCGAAGGCACGCTCGATCCCGCCATGCTGGAGACATATGTCGGCGGAAAGGGATTGGGATTGAAACTGCTTTCCGATCTCGCTCCGAAGGTCGATCCCTTCTCTCCCGATAATCCGCTGATATTCGTGACGGGACCATTCACCGGCACTCTTGTTCAAACCTCGGCGCGCTCCGCTGTCGTGACCAAGTCGCCGCTCACCAACGGGTTCCTCGACAGCCACGCCGGGGGGCATTTCGGGCCAATGCTCAAGAGAACCGGGTATGACTATGTAATAATCAGGGGGAAGGCCAAAAGCCCCGTGTATCTGAACATAACACCCGGAAAGTGCGAAATCCTGGACGCAAAGTCTCTCTGGGGCAGGGGCATCTTCGATACCGAAAAAGCCCTCAAGGAAAAACACGCAGGCAGCAAGGTCGCCTCGATCGGCCCGGCGGGAGAAAACAGGGTACTGTTCGCCTGCATCGGCTGCGACCTGTACCGGCAGTTCGGGCGCGGCGGAGCCGGCGCGGTGATGGGTTCGAAAAACCTCAAGGCGGTCGTCGCGAGCGGCGACAGGAAGATCGAGTACGCCGACAACGAAGGATTCAGGGACCTGGCAAAGAAGCTTACCGAAGACGTCAAAAACCACCCGAACGCGAAAAGGCGGTACGATCTCGGGACGACGATGTGGGTACGGATGGGACAGGAGGAGGGCCGTTTTCTGCCCACTCATAATTTCCGCGATTGCCTCTTCGACGGTTACGACGGGATATCCGCCGAAACGATGAGGGACCAATTGAACTGGAAGAGCGTCGGGTGCTTCAACTGTATTATCCGCTGTTCGAAGATGGCCAAGTGGGACGGCCATGAACTGGAGGGCCCCGAGTACGAGACGACCGCCTTCCTCGGATCCGGTTGCGGGATCGGCGACGCAAAGACGGTTGCCATGGCGAACCTTCTATGCGACGATCTCGGGCTCGACACGATATCGGCCGGGGTGACCTGCTCGTTCGCGATGGAATGTTACGAGAAGGAACTTCTCAAGGATACCGGCGGACTGGAACTTAAATTCGGCAACGCCGCCGCCCAGCACGAGCTTCTCGGACTGATCGCGCGCAGGGAAGGAATCGGCGACACCTTCGCCGACGGAACAAGGCTCGCGAGCAGGAAGATCGGGCAGGGCTCGGAATACTTCGCCATCAATACTTACGGGATGGAGCTTTCCGGCGTGAACATAAAGGGGTGCATGTCGATGGGACTGGCGCTTGCGACATCCGATTTCGCGAGCCATACGCGTCTCTGGACGGCGACCGACGAGATGAAGGGCAAACTGTCGATCGAGGTCCTCCCCGACTACGTCGCGCTCGGCCAGGACGATATTAATATCCGCAACTCGCTCATCGTATGCGATTTCCTCCCATACGGCCTCGACCGGCTCTCCCCCATTCTGACGAAGGCCACCGGCGTCGAGTACACAGCCGACCGGCTCATGAAAACCGGCGAGCGCATCCACAACCTGGCGAGACTCTACAACCTCCGAAACGGCAGGACCGGAAAAGACGACACCCTGCCGGAGCGTTTCTTCAAGGAAAAGATGACGGCGGGCCTTCTCGAAGGCAAGGTGATGACGAAGGAATTCTTCGGCGATCTTCTGCAGAAATACTACAAGAGGCGCGGGTGGGACGAAGAGGGAGTCCCCACAAAGGCCAGGCTCATGCAACTCGGACTGGAATAACGGCGTATCCTGAAACGTGGGGCGGCCGGCCGCCGTTGACAGGGATAAATGAAATTGCTACCATTGATCGCTGCGGACTTTCGGCGAGGCATTGATTATTACCCATTGGATCATAATTCGAGTCGGCCATCTTATGAGAGAATATTTTTTCTGGATTGGAGCAGGCGCAATTCTTGTCGCCTGCTGGCTCTTTCTCCCAAAGGATGCATTCTACTCGGGAGATTCCGGCGTCAAACTGATCCAGGTGGAAAACCTGATCTCGAAGCGGTACGCGGACATTTCACTCGACTACAACGGAAGGGACATCGATCCTGATTCCGAAATCTCCCCCTTTCTGCTGAAGCCGAACTGCTATATACAGGACGGCAGGAATTATTCCATCTTCCCGGTGTTGTTTCCCTTTCTCAGTTCGTTTTTCTACTCCGCCTTCGGTTATGCGGGATTGTACATCATTCCACTGCTCTCGGCGTTCGGTGTCCTTTTCCTCGTATATTCGATCTCACGGCTTTTCCTGCCGCGCGCGGCGGCTGTCGCGTCCATGTACGTCGCATTGTTCGCCACACCCATGTTTTTTTATTCGCTCACCTATTGGGAGCATATGCCGGTCGTATTTCTCGTTCTAATGGCCGTCTTCATGTTCCTGAACGGCGGGAAATCGGCCGCCGGGAGCGGCATCATATGCGGCATGGCGGTCTGGCTCCGTTCGGAAATCATCATACTCTTTCCAATATTATTTCTATCCGGGCTCTATTTCCTGAGGCGGCGGAAGGATATCAACGTCTTTTTTCTGGCTTCTCTCGTGCCGGCAGCCGCGCTCTTCATCTTCAACAGGTTGATATATGGCGAGTGGTTCGGCCACGCGATGCGAAACTTCAAGCTGTCCGTCAGCGACAGGGCCGGGGAAATTCTGCTCCAGAAGGGTACAAATCTCTGGAGATCCCTGGTCGGCCTCAATATGCCGCAGCTTGTTCCGCAGGAAGATGCGGGTTGGGGGAATTCTCTCGCGCTCATCAAATCGAATGTCGCGCTGGAAACCGCTTGTTTTGCATCCGCCATATTCCTGGTGTTCTATGCGCTTCTACTGAACAGACGTTCAAGAAAGCGCAAGGGGAAAAAAGCGGACGCATCCGGGCATTTTAATACGATCCACGTCACGTTCGTATCCGCCGTGCTGTGCGTCGCGACCGGGATTTATCTGGTCACCTGTTTTTTCGACAATTCGCCGCTTATAACGGTCCTGCGTTCAGGTGGCGTCTTTTCGTTCTCGCCATTTCTCGTGATAGCGCTCCTTCTGCCGGCTATACAGTCTCAAGATTCCGACAAAAGGAGGGAGATCTACTGGATGCTGGTTTCGTCAGCGTCATTTCTCGTTATCACGTCGCTGCTGGCGCCCAATGACGGCGGCATTCGGTACGGCGCGAGGTACCTCCTTCCAGCGATTCCGCTGCTCAGCATCGTATCATTTGTCGTCTTTCACGAGATACAGAGGCAACGATTCGGCAGGGCATTTCGTCTCGTTTTTATCGTGCTGATAGCCTGTTCCGTTCTCATTCAGTCGAGAGGATATCAGCTCCTGTTCTACAAGAAAACCATCAGCAGCAGATTCACTCATTCGCTGCTGGATAACCCCGCGGAACGGATCGCCATGCAGGCATGGTGGATGATTTTCGACGCCGCTCCCGCCATGGTATCAAAAAAGGTTCATATCCTGCGCGATACGCGGTATCTGGCACGGATGATCGAGAGCTCGAGGGCTCTCGGGGAGAGTCACATGACGATTGTTCTCACCAGGACGGATACGATAACGGAGAATCACACGCTCGGCAAGTTTTTCAGATCCCAGAACGTAAAGATATTGCGGCAGGAGGACCTTGTCTCCCCTTACGACACCTATTTTAATTTCACGATACTCACCCTGCAGTTGCAGGATTAATTGTTCTTTGTTCGGGCCGGCGCCGGGAGCATTCCCCGGTAAAATCGTATTTTCATCAAGACTGAACTTTACACTTGCAGAAGCGTTGATTAAATCCGGCCGAGTATGAAGCAGGCCTGGTCGCCTTTTCCATCCGCGTTGAGCAGTGCGGCTCTTCGGCGGAACGTTTCGATATCGCTCTCTGAAAAAACCGATCTTTCCGGAGATACCAGGTAGGACCTTTCATCCATCAGGGGAATCTTCTTCCTGTACTGTTCGCTCCCCCAGAACTGGAACGCCGTCGAATCGTATTCGAAGCCGATTACTTCGAGGCCCGCCCCGGATACGAGCATTTTGAAGCTCCGTTCGGAATGAAGGAAGAAATGCCTCGGCGCGTCGAGCTGGACCCAGTCCGTTCCGTATTCCTCCCAGGCGCCGGGCGATACTAGCGGGATCCTGACGACGATACGCCCCTTTTCCGCGAGCCTTTCCGCGGCGGTCCTGACGGCGCCGTGCTGGTCGGCCATATGTTCGAGGGAATGATCCATCAGGATCAGGTCGAATGTCCCCCCTACTTCTCCAATCTGCGCCTTCAGCACCCTTGCGCCGCAGGAATACAGGAGCTCTTTATCTATGAAGGGATCGGCCCCGGTCAGAGAGGTGAACCCCTGCGACGCCAGGTACAGCAGGAACCGGCCGGCCCCGCATCCAAGGTCGAGTATGCGCGAATCGGGACGAATGCCGGCCTTCGCCATCCATGCCGGGAAGGAAGGCATTCCGAAGATCGAGACGGCGAGGCGCCCCGCCGCGGATCTTCCGGTCAGGACATATTTCGCCCTTTCCTTTTTCAGGTAGCTCTGAAAGGGACCCGACCGTACGATCTTCTTTTTACCGAGAGAATAGTACCCTTCGGGGTAGAAGCGGGACATCTCCGGCGGGAACTCCCCGATCTGCAGGCAACCGCAGGAGGAGCACAGGAAATAGATGAAAGCTCCCCCGTACCCGAACATCATTTCGGGAACGCTGTACGTTTCCTTATCGCCCGGGTCGCCGCATATCCTGCAGTTATACAGCATCCTGCCTCACGAAAACACCGATCTGGCCATGTCCGCTTCCGTGAATCCGCGGGCGTCAGTCGCCCGTCCAATCCGCGGGATCGATGCCGTAGTATTCCTTGAGCAGATCGTAGAGCTCGGTGTGTTTAATTTTCATCTGCCGCGGCTTCTCGACGAAGGTCTCGGTGGCGACGGCGAAAAATTCGGGCAGATTGGTCGCCCCGTAGGCGTCCATGACCGACTCGATCCCGCGCACCGCCTCCTCGCCGAGCGCCGCAAATTCCACGCTGAAAACGCGGGCCCACGACAGATAGCTGGAATTCTTTTTTACGACCGGCACCTTTTTGGAGATACCGTCCTCTTGATCGAGCTGGTGGGCGAATTCATGGAGAACGACGTTGTGCCCGTCCATCGGGTCGAGGGCGCCGTGAAGGACCTCGTCCCAGGCCAGGATGATGACGCCGGTCCGCCAGGCTTCGCCGATATGTATCTGCGCCTCCGAGAAATATCCTTTGTCATCCTTCACGTTGGCGGCGATGAATGCGCCAGGATAAACGAGTATGGAGTCGAGGCCGGGGTAGCATCCGCCTTCCCTGTCCAGGAGAAGGATGCAGGCCTGGGCGGCTATCGTCACCCTGATTTCGTCGGTCAGCACGAGCCCCGCGCACCCCTCGAAGACCTTTTCGTATAGAAATATCTTTACGAGGTGCTGGAGTTTTTCCCTGAGAGAGGCCGGAAGTTTCCTGTAAACCGGCATGTTCTTTTCGATGTACTTTTCCCACTGTGGATCGAAGGGGGTCGAAAGGGCTTTTTCCCGGCGCCGTCTCTTCATGGTCCTGATCACGACGAAGACGGCAATCGCCGCGGCAGGTATTAGAAGCACGCCGTACATGGACACCTCTCCGTTAAATGCGCCATTTCCGCAATGAGACCGCCCGCGCCAGCGTCGCGAAAAGCGATCATCCCTTTTTCCGCCTGAATAGCCTCGTCATTGCGAATGTCACAAGACCGAGCACGATCCCCCATCCTATGGCGAGAAATATATAGCCGCCCGTTGTCATACGATCTTCCTTTCCTTCGAAAATCCGCCCCTGCGCGAAGCGACTGCGACGAGGACCGCAAAGCCGGCGATTATCGCCAGCATCAGGGCCCTCGCTCCCCATACGTAGGGACGATCCGCGGCCGAAACCGCCTCCATTCTCAGGACCTTTATCATATCGGACTTCGCCCACGTGGCGAGGATGGCGACAAGGAAAAGGGGCGTTACGTACTTCATTATGAATTTAAACACGCCAGGCACCTTCATCTCGGCGCCCCTGGTGATCTCCTCCCACGCATTGTCCTTCCCGAAAACCCAGAAAAAAACGACGATCTCGATGAGCGCCAGCAGTACTACACCGAATGTTCCCGCCCAGAAATCGAGCTCGTCCATGAATCCGTGGACGAGGTAGAAGATTACGAGGTTGGACGCGGCGAAGGTGAAGACTGAAATCGTGTTCACGGCCTTCGCCCTGGTCCATCCCAGCTCGTCCATGAAAAAGGTGACCGCCGGCAAGGTCAGCGCGACCGACGAGGTGACCCCGGCGATGAAGAGAAGGAAAAACCACATGAATCCGAAAATATTGCCGAGGGGCAGGTGCTGAAAGACGATCGGCATCGACTGGAACGCGAGGTTGAACGAGCCTCCCTGCGCGATCGCCTGCGTCGCCGCGACGCCGAAAAAGGCGCACGCGATCGGAATCGCTATCGTTCCGCCGCAGATCACCTCGCAGAATTCGTTCGTACTCGCAGTGGCGATTCCCGAGAGCGCCACGTCGTCGTTCTTTTTAAGATAGCTCGCGTACGCCTGGATGGCGCCGAAGCCGACGCTCAGCGTGAAGAATATCTGTCCCGCGGCGGCGAGCCAGACCTTGGGATTTCTCAGCGCCCCGAAATCGGGGTTCCAGATGAAACCAAGACCGTTGAGAACGCTCTGGTCGGGTTTCGAAGGATCGGGCGTGCCGAGCGTCAACACCCGCACGACGAGTATGATCGCCATGATTATGAGCAGGGGCATGCCGATGTTGGCGAGCTTTTCGATGCCTCCGCGGATGCCGCGCCTAAGCACAATGTAATTGATCGCAGCCGTCGCGATAAAAAAGAAGTATCCCCAGTAAATACCGTTGAAATAGCTGTTGCGCGCGATCCCCTGGAATCCCTGCAGAAATCCTCCCATCGCTTCCTGCGTCGTCGCGCCGTTGTATTTCCCGATGAGGGAGAAAAAGGAGAACCCGAGGGTCCACGACTCGACGACAACATAGTAGATGAAGATCGTTATCGGCAGAAGAAGGCCGATGACGCCGAAGTACTTCGCCGCCGGGTGGCGCCAGAGAAGCTGGAATATCCCCGGCATCGTCCCGTGCCCCTGGTTCCCGCCGAAGCGCCCCATCGCGAGCTCGGTCCACATCAGCGGGATCCCTACGAGGATAAGCGCGATGAAATAGGGGATCATGAAAGCGCCGCCGCCGTTGCCCGCCGCCTGCACGGGGAATCGAAGAAAGTTGCCGAGGCCGACGGCGTTTCCCGCCAGCGCGAGAATCAAACCTATCCTGGTTCCCCAGTGTTCCCGTTCCATTCAATCCTCCCTTTGTACGCGCCATGCGCGCGGAGCATCACGGTATCGACACCAGCTCGGGAACCAGCTTCCCGTCGTTCGACCCGATGCCAAGCTGGCGGGAATGTTAAATGAATTCCGATTTCGTGTCAAGATTGCCCGCCCGACGGACACGCCCTACGGATCCACCCGACGGACACGTACGACGCACATATTGACCCGGATTCGAAATTCGTATACCGTAACGGGAGTTCCGCTTTCATTCGAGCGGACCGGGAGATCCCGATACGCGGGCTTGTCTCAAGGAGAGGCGCCATGAAAAGAATCCTCGTTGTTCTCTGGATCGGTTTGTTTCTGGCAGGTCCGGCCTTTGCATCGATCGAAGGCCGCTTCATGCAGTATCCGGACATTCGCGGAGACAGGATCGTCTTCACGTATGAAGACGATCTCTGGACGGTTCCCGCCTCCGGCGGCGTCGCAGTCCGGCTCACGGTTCATCCGGGCAGCGAGTACGCGGCCAGAATCTCGCCCGACGGCGAGTGGATCGCCTTTTCGGGATACTACGACAAGGGACCCAACGCCTACCTGATGCCCGCCGGCGGGGGGAGCCCGAAACGGCTGACCTGGGGCCCGTCGGCCCAGGTCGTCACGTGGACTCCCGACGGCAAAAGCGTCGTCTTTCGTTCCTCCTTCGAGAACACCTTCCGCCCGATCGCCAAACTGTATTCCGTCTCCACCGACGGGTCGATGCCGGAAAAACTCCCCGTCCCCCGTGGCACCCTCTGCACATTCTCCCCGGACGGCCGGAAGATGGTGTACAACAGCCGGGGACGCGAGGAGTACAACTGGAAGCGGTACAAAGGCGGGCAGTACCCGGAAATCTGGCTCTACGATTTCGACGCCCTGACATTCGCGAAACTGACCGATTACGTCGGCAAAAACAGTTATCCGATGTGGATCGGCGACGGGATGTACTTTGTCTCGGACCGCGGAGAGAACGGCATCGCCAATCTTTATCGCTACGATTTTGCCTCGAAGAAGACCGAGCCCGTCACCCGCTACGACGATTTCGACGTGCAGATGCCCTCCACCGACGGGAAGCGCATCGTGTACCTTCATTCGGGATACCTCTTCGTTCTCGACACGGCCGACAACACATCGCATCAGGTGAAGGTTCAGATCGCCTCGGATGCCTGGACGATCGCCCCGCGGACGATAAATCCAAAAGAATACATTCATTCGATGTCCGTCTCCGACGATGGCAAGACGGCCGTCTTCGGCGCCCGCGGTGACGTTTTCCTCGTGCCGGCGGACAAGGAGAGGGAAACGCGCAACCTCACGAAAAGCCCCGGATCGCGGGAGCGGTATCCGCAGCTCTCGCCGGACGGGAAACGGATCGCCTTTTTCTCCGATACGTCGGGCGAATATGAGCTGTACGTGAAACCGCTCGACCCGGAGGGCGACTGGGTCCGCCTGACAGACGGACTCAAAACCACGGTGTACCATCTTGAGTGGTCCCCGGACGGGAAAAAGATACTTTTCGGAAACAAGGACTTCGCCATTTTCGTCGTGGACGTCGAAACGAAGCAACTCGTCAAGGTCGATTCCTCGAATCAGCTCAAGAACGACGAGTTCTACTGGGAGATCAGCGATTACTCGTGGTCCCCGGACGGCAAATGGGTCGCGTACTCGTTCGTGCAGCCGAACAGGAACAGCAAGATCTTCCTCTACAATCTGGAGCAGAAGAATTCGACTCCCGTCACCGATGAATTCTACGACAACCTCAACCCTTCCTTCGACGCGAACGGCGACTATCTCTATTTCCTGTCGTACCGGAATTTCGATTCGCGGATGGACGTTTTCGAGGACAACCATGTGATTCCCAATCCGGTCCAGGTCATGGCGGTGCAGCTGCAGGCGGGCAGGAAACCGCCCTTCTTCAAACCCGCGGAGGATCCGGAGACGAAACCGGCAAACGGGAAGAAGCAGGCGGGCGATCCGCTGCGCGTAGACCTCGACGGGATCAGGAACCGCGCGTTCGTTCTGCCCGTGGACGCCGGCAACTATTTCCATCTAAAGGCGGGAAAGGGATGCGTCACCTGGGCGTCGACCGACCGGTTCGGCGAGAGCGAATATGAACAGATCTTCACGCCGGGCGGCGACTCGAAATGGAACCTCCA